>JBDNHG010000200.1:0-2684 GCA_041688925.1 Acidimicrobiales bacterium
CCATGGCAGCGCGATGCTCACTGCATGCTTGTTGACTCACTCGATATCGACGCCGAGGCCTTCCACGCTGCAACCGGGTGGGAGATCAAACCCGAGGGTGCGTGCAAAGGCGAAGTGTGCGTTCCCCTGCTGACAGGCTTCGACCTCGAATCAACCGCCGACCGGTTAGGCATGGCGATTGTTCCCGATGAAGGTTCCGGGCTGTGGGCCGTCGGCCCCGAGTCCCTCACGGGTCGAGCGCTCGTCTCGGCCACAGCGCCCGAGCTCGTGCTCAACGATCTCGCTGGTGACGAGTTTCGACTGTCGTCGCTGCGGGGCAAGAAGGTCGTGCTCGT
The DNA here is from genome assembly GCA_041688925.1 of Acidimicrobiales bacterium. Lineage (GTDB taxonomy): Bacteria > Actinomycetota > Acidimicrobiia > Acidimicrobiales > UBA10347 > UBA10347. The sequence goes on from JBDNHG010000200.1 coordinate 336, forward strand.
TGCCTGGGCTCCCTATTGAGGATGCCGCTATGACCTGCCCGGGTGGCAGGCACTACATGTTGAGCTCGAATCGTTGGGCGTCGAGATCGTGACCGTCTCGCTCGAAATGAGCGACGCCGATGCATCGAGGCCGTTCATCGAGGCGGCTAGTCCGACTCATTGGTCGCTGCTCGACCCGATGCATCAGATGGGGGCGCTGTTCGGGGTCGTCAACATTCCCAACATCGTGTGGATGACGAGGAAGGAACGATCGTTCGTCCTGCTGAGCCCGGCTGGTCACCGGGCGACTCCTACCCCGACTGGCTGCGCGCATTCGTCGACGAACGCGCCGCTGCGACCGAAGCAAAGGCGGCCGAGGTCGAAGCGACCAATCCCGAACTCGCAGCCAAGCTCCGGGGCGGCCAGGACCGCGACAGCTATGCCGACGCCATCAGAGACTGGGCGGCCCATGGCAAGCAGAGTCGCTTCGCCATGACCCCCGACCAGGTCGTCGCAGGCTCACAGGACCGACCCAAAGACAAGTCGGCGGGCGCCGCCCACTTCGAGCTGGCCAACCACCTGTGGTCTTCGGGCAATCGCGACGATGCGATTGCGCACTTTCGCGAAGCGCACCGGCTGCAACCCGAGAACTGGACCTACAAGCGTCAAGCGTGGTCGCTCATTGGCAACGAAGCGGCGGGTGGCGGTGAGATGGGCCGATTCAACCAGGGGCCTCTTCCCGGCCAAGAAGCCGATTGGCCGTTCGAGGGCAACTTCACAACCGAAGCCGGTTCAACACCCGCTGGCGACTACTACCCAAAGACGCTCGACGTCTGAGGCTTCTCGCCCGGGACATCTTGAAGCAGATCTGATGGTCCGGGCTTCGAAGCTGTGGAAGCCCACCTCCACCGGTCTCGAGCGCGGCATTAGCCTGCTTCGGCGGCCGCCCGTTCCGCGTCCTTCTTGGCCATCTGCGCTTTCAGCTCTTCTGGTGTCAGCCGCACGATGTCCTCGTTCTGGTGACTGAAGATGTCGTAGCCGGTGGTATCGAGGTCTTCGAGGACGATCCTGCCTTCCAACACATCGGCCTTCCACTGTGCATGTGCGTCTTCGTCGGCATGGAACTCGGGCATGACCTCGTTGGCGAACATCGTGAGGCTTCCGCAGATGTCCTCGTGTGTGGTCTTACCCGCCTGGTTCAACAAGATGACTTGGTCGACGTTTGCCTCTTGGAATATCCGCAACTTTTTGCGGATCGTTTCCGGCGACCCGATAAGGGCACCGTCGAACGCCGCCTGGGCTTTTTCGCTGTACCGCCATTTCTGAAACTCATCCCATAAGTTTCCCTGGCCCGGCGCATCGACCCCTTCTCGGCCGTAGTACGACAGAGCAAAGATGAAGAACGTCCAGCCGGCGGCCTTCTCGTAGGCTTGCTCGTCGGTTTCCGCACACATGAATCCGGCAACCATCGCGATGTTCGGATTGACCGGATAGTCGGTCAGCCTCTCGGGGCGGTGCAACAGATTGTTGTAGTACTTGTTAACCCAAGCTTTGGCGGCCTCTGGAGACACGAACGTAAAGCCCAGCGCTCCCATCCCCCATGCTCCGGCTTGACCAATGGTCTGAATATTCGAACACGCAACCCAGAGTGGTGGGTGCGGCTTCTGGTACGGCTTGGGAATGACGTTTCTCGCCGGGAAGTCATGGAACTCACCATGAAACTCCCAATCGTCCTTCGTGAACATGGGGATGATCGCTTTGACGGCTTCTTCCCAGCGATCTCGTTTCGTGCGCACCTGGACGCCGAAGGGATGCAGCTCGGCCGGCCCCGCACCTTCGCCCATTCCCAGCTCGACCCGACCCTTGGAAAGTAGATCGAGCGTCGCGACCCGTTCGGCAACCCGATGCGGCTCATTGGTGGGCAGTTGAATCACACCGTGACCCAAACGAATGTTCTTCGTCCGTTGGCTGGCAGCGCCAAGGAATACCTCTGGTGCCGAGGAGTGGGAGTACTCCTCGAGGAAGTGATGTTCGACCTCCCAGGCGAAGTCGTATCCGAGCTTGTCGGCCAACTCGATCTGTGTGAGCGAGTTCTGCAGCAAGTCGAACTCAGAGTTCTCGTGCCACGGCCTTGGCAGTTGATGTTCGTAGAAGATGCCGAATTTCATTTGTGGTGCTCCTGGCCGCGGTTTCGTTCCCTCGGCCAACTTAGGGTGTCTCGGTGGCTCGTAGTGAGTCGACTCCGCGTCGCCCCTGTCGTGGAAACATGGCCAGATGGCTCTTTGACTGCAGCACCTTCCAACTTCATGAGCGGTCTCGCAGACAGCTGGCAGCGCACCAATGTTGTCGACTCGAGGCGGGGCGAGCTAG
>JBDNHG010000201.1:0-1174 GCA_041688925.1 Acidimicrobiales bacterium
TCGTCGGCTCGTGTGACCATCGTTCCCGCGTAACCATCGAGTGCGACGCCGCTGTCGTCAAAGGTCTCGATGGTCGCAGTGACCGCTGTCCCGGTGTCGCTGCCGATAGTTCCAGGCACTGGAGTGCCGAGCAGCTCGAAGAGGTTGTTCTTAGCTGTCTCAACCGATGCGGTCATCACGTTGCAACCTTCTCTGGTGGTGTGTCTGTTTGTTCGCCAAGGTCGCCAATGGTGACCTCAACTTCTTCATCGTTGTAGATGGCCACGATGCGAAGCCGGCCGCCGGTCGCTTCGATGAACCGAGACAACGTAGCGAGGTGCAGATTCTCACGGCGTTCAAGCCGCGAGATCTCGCCCTGGGTCAGTCCGAGTTCTTCGCTGAGCTGAATCTGAGTCAATCCTCGAGCCTTGCGCAGTGCAGCGAGAGTCTCTACTCGCCGACGTATCTTGTCGAGCCTGTCCTCAACGACCGCAAGCACCTGCGGCTTCTCAAGCGCTGCGTCTCGAGTGGCTTTGGTGCGCTCTGTTGAGGTGGCGTAGTCCTCGTCGGTGAAAGTATCGGGCCCCTCCGGGATCGTGAGGCGCTTTTCTGTTGAGGTCATCTCGGTCTCCTAGTTTGGGGTTGGTGGGTGACGTGAGTGCGGGCCCACTCACTGACCATGCTTTCGTTATCGATTCGCTGTACCGCTGATGGGTACCAGTCGTTACCCAGATCGGTTTTGTCGCCGAGAAACATCACGACCGCCACCTCGGCACCTGTTTCGCTGTCGGTGAACCAGACGTAAGGAATGCGCATCACCGGTGGCGTTGTCGCATACGGCGTCACCGTTGTTGGCGGCGTTCGACGAAGCGCAAAACTCCGGTACCTCGACGTCACAATCGGACCATGTCGCCTCGAGGTCGGAAAGGTGGCCGGCGGCCGCAGCGGTGGACATCACCTGCGCATAAATCTCGTTCGAGTTCAGCAGCTTGAATTCGGCCCTGATCTGTTCGCGTGCCTTATTGACGGCGGGGCCGTCCACCCTGTCCGCAATGAGTTGCAACGCAGAGGCGACTGCATCTTCCCTAGCTGTCATAATGGGTGTTGCGGGGTAACGTATCCGTAATTATTGAGGGCGGGGAGGTGACATGATGGTAGTTGTGAGTGATGAGGATGTGGAGGTTCGGCGTGGGAA
>JBDNHG010000202.1:0-13964 GCA_041688925.1 Acidimicrobiales bacterium
AGACGCGTATTGTCGTATCCCCTGCCGACACCGGCTTCGGCGGCAACGAAGGCACAAGCTCTATCCCCTGGAATGCCGAGGCGCGATTGACCCGCCTCAACGGCGTCATCGCCGCCGGCACGAAGAGCGATGTCGATGTGTCTGGTGCGCTCTCTCGGTCGGTTCCCGTTGTCGATCCGCTGGGCATCAACGAACATCAGATCAGTGTGATCGCAACGTCGGGGGGATTGCTCGAAGCGGTGCGGGGTTCGATCCGCACCGGCCGATACTTCGACAATGGGCACAGCGAGCGCGCCGACCCAGTGGTCGTGCTCGGACCCGCCGCCGCCCAACGGCTCAATATCTTCCGCCTCGACATCCAGCCGGCAATCTTCATTGGTGAGCAGAGTTTCACCGTCTTGGGCATCATCGACGATGTCGCACGAGAGCCCGATCTGCTGAATGCAATTGTGATGCCCGACGGAACGGCGCGAGAGTTCTTTGGACTGGCTGCGCCGGCCGAGGTGCACATCGACGCCCAAGTCGGTGCCACGGTGCTGTTGGCCAACGAACCAATGACCATCAGCGAGAGTGGCACCGCGGCCAACATGGTGCAGATCGCACTGGCACCGGACGACCCTGAATCGCTGCGAACCCAAGCCTCGCAGGGTTACACCGCGGTTCGCCAAGATGTCGAGGGCGACGTCAACGCGCTCTTTGTCGTGCTCGGCGCCGTGTCGTTGCTCGTCGGCGGGCTGGGCATCGCGAACGTCACGTTGGTGTCCGTGCTCGAACGCACGCCTGAGATCGGGCTGCGGCGTGCGCTTGGCGCTGCTCGCCGCCACATAGCTGCGCAGTTCCTGCTCGAATCGACCGTCACTGGTCTGCTCGGCGGAATCATTGGCGCTTCGCTCGGGGTGCTGACCATTGTTGCTGTCTCCGCAGCCCGCGACTGGACCCCGGTACTTGAGGGATATTTGCCTTTTGCCGCCGTTGGTTTGGGCGCGGTGATCGGCCTGCTCGCCGGCACGTATCCCGCGTTGCGCGCCGCTCAAACCGAACCGATTTCGGCGCTTCGTAGCTCCTGACAAGATTTGAGCCGACTACGGTTCGGCTCATGATTCGACGACTTGGGCTCGTAGTGATGGTCTTGGTGGTGGGTGTGTCAGCCTGCGCCAGCGGTTCGACGAACAGCACCGACTCGAGCTCTGCTGTCGACTCGGCATCTGCCAGCGATGATGCGGCTGCCACTAACGCTGCGGGACCTGGCACCAACGATGACGTTGCAGACGAAACAGCGACAACCCAAACGGCTGGCCAAGGTGGCACGTCGATGGCAGCATCGTCGCCAATCGGAGCGTTCTTCGATGGCGGCTTCAACGAGGCGCTGGCCGAGTACACGGTGCGAGTCGAAGAGTCGGTCCTGGTCTGCATGGCCGCCCAGGGATTTGAGTTTGCGGTCAGCGAGAACGGACGCGTCAACGAGATCGAACAACGCCAGAACGATCTCACGGTCCGTGAATGGACCAGCGAGTATGGCTTCGGCATCTCGACATCGTTCGAGTCGGTGGCCCGCACCCAGTCCTCTGACCCCAACGTGGCGATCTTCTTGACCATGAGCGAGAGCGAACGCGAACTCTGGGCACAGACCTTGTCGGGCGGCCCTATCGAAGCGCTCGATGGCGACTTCACCGGCCGACCGCTCGAAGACCAGGGTTGTATTGGTCAAGCGTTGATCGAGACCGGCGGGCAGGTTGCTCTCGAGGGCCTCTCCGAGTTCGGTGACATCTACCAAGAAGGAGAAGCGGCGCTGCTCGATCGGCGCGAGATGGTTGCAGCGGTCGACGCATGGGGTCGATGCATGGGCGAGGCCGGGTTCCCGAACTACGCCGATCTCGACGCACCAGAGGATGCCATCAACGATCGCTTTGATGAGGTGATCGCTCCGCTCGAAGCGGCACTTGACGAGTTGTCCGATGAAGAGGGCCAAGCACTTATCTCGGGCGAGTCATTCGATATCGCCAATCTCCCCGACCTCGACGTCGCTTCATTGCGCGAGCTCCAGGCCGATGAGGTCACGGTGGCGCTGGCCGATCTCGATTGCTACGTGGCTGAGGTGCAGGCGATCTATGAACCACTCCGCGACGAGTTCGAACGCGGCCTGCTCGACGAATACGCGACCGAGTTTGACGCGCTCAAGAACATCGGTTCCTAGTTACTCCTTCGGAGCCGTCGCTGGGGCTCCGGGAGGCTTGGCTTCGCCAGTCGTTAGCCAGCGGTCATGTCAATGATTTTAGGAACGACCGCAGTAGACGCTGGAAGGCGGCTTCGAAGTCGTCGTAGATTGGACGAAGCAGTGGCGGAGTCCATTGGTCTGGGGCGAGTTCGCTCGGTAGCTGCGGTTCGGTTCTGAGGAAGCGCACGGCTGCGGCCGACACTATGAACGTCGCGGGAAGTACGCCGGGATCGTCGACGTCGACGTCGAGGCTGGGTCGATGTCGTTCGAGCACGGTACGCAGCTGAACCGAGCGGTTGCCGAGTTCGGCCAGCGGCCAGAGTTGTTCGGCGAGATCGAGAGGGTCGTCGACATCGAGAGTGCCCGTGATCACGATGACGTCTTCGGGTCGTTCGGGAGGGGCGATGTTGGCCGGTCGCGTCCAGATGTCGGGTCGCAGTTCACCCATTCGGGTGCCAACCATGGCTGCTCGAAATGCTCGCCGTTCGGCGACTGATCGAGCGCCGGCGGCAGCGATTGCGGTGTACCAACGCCCGTCCCATATCGCGGGCGGCGCGTGGCGGCCCCCGTCTTGTTGGCGTTGGCGGTGCAACATGCGCAATCCAAGCGAATAGACGCCGGCGTCGCCAACCAGGTCGCCGGCGGTGACCATCCGCGAGAGTGCCGTTCGCACCGTCCCGGCCCGGATGTCGAACAGGTCGGCAAGGGCGGTGAGTTGGCGTGCGGTGAGCTGGGGTGGGTGACTGCCGAGCAGCACCGACAGGATCAGTGATCGAGCGCTGAGCGGTTCTATGCCCAGCGCTTCGATGTCTGTCTGTGATTCGAGAGCGTTACGAGACTTGTTCATTGCGATCAGAAAGTGTATCATTGGGCCATGACGACGACACTTGGTCCGGCCGCCCCGGCAACCGTCGAGGCAACCATGCTTCCATCTCAAGCATCGTTGCCCGACGTATTGCCCACCGAGCGTCTCAACAAACGGGCGATGGCGACCCGTGAGCTGCGAGTTGAGCTGCGCCATATCGACAACCTACGTAATGTGTTCACGGTTCTCGGCGCCGTCGTGATGTCGTTCGGTGTGGTTGCACTTGCTGGCTATCTGAACACCTGGTGGGCCTATCTTGGCGCCTTCGTGTTGATGGCCCGAGGCCACGTCGGGCTGAACATCCTCGGCCACGAAGCAGCGCATCGCCTGCTCTTTTCCAATCGCAAGGCCAATGACGCCGTTGGACGCTGGGTCCTCGGCTACCCGACGTCCCAGGCCATGCTTGGTTACCGCCGGTCGCACTTTGCTCATCACCGTGACGAGATGGGCCCCGAAGAACCTGACCTGGCGCTGTACAGCGGCTATCCGCTTCCACCCGACTCATGGCGACGCAAGCTCGTTCGCGACGTCACCGGGCAAAGCGCCTACAAGAACTTCCGCGGCCTGTTCCGAGCAGCTCGCAAGGGCAAGACCGAAGCTCTGCAGATCCTGGGAGTGCAGGTTGCCATGGTCGCTGTCGCTGTGGCTGTCGGCCGGCCGCTTATGTACGTCGTCTGGGTGTTGTCCTGGTCGACGCTTTGGCGGGTGTCGAACCGGCTGCGTTCCATCGCCGAGCACGGCGGTCTGATTCGCTCGAAAGATCGACGCCTGACCACCCATGTGATTCGCCAGTCGATGACCGCGCGGTTTTGGATGGTTCCCTACAACACCGGCTGGCACCTGGCACACCATGTCGATATGGGTGTGCCGTGGCGCAACCTTCCGCGGCTACACGACGAGTTGGTCGCTTCGGGATGGGTGGTCGAGGAACTCGAATACCCGACCTATCGAGCGTTTTGGCGAGTGGCTCGATCAGGCGCAGCCAAGCAGCCCGACGTCGCCGGCGCCGGCTCGGGCAAATCATCAATGATGGACTTCTGAGGCAATCGAATTGTCCTGGCGCCTGGCGCCAGGACAATTCGATTGCTAGCGCTGGTGTGATCGGAAGCGTTCGATCAGGGCGTTGGTCGACGAATCGTGTGTCGAGCCGTTGGCGCCAGACGCGAGTTCCGCGGCGACGGTTGTCGCCAGTACCTTGCCGAGCTCGACGCCCCACTGGTCGAATGAGTTCACTCGCCACACCGCGCCCTGGGTGAACACCCGGTGTTCGTAGAACGCGATCAACTGGCCAAGCACGCTCGGTGTCAATGCTGGCGCCGTGATGACGGTCGACGGACGGTTGCCCGGGAAGGTGCGGTGGGGAACCAGCTCAGCTGCAACGCCCGATGCTGCGACCTCGTCGGCGATCTTGCCGAACGCCAGCGCCTCGGCCTGCGCCACGAGATTGGCGAAGAGCAACCGGTGATGTGTGGCCGCGGTGGCAGCGTCGATATGGCCGGGTTCTGGCTGGAGGAATCCAATAAAGTCGCAGGGGACCGGCGTGGTTCCCTGATGGAGTAGCTGATAGAAGGCGTGTTGGCCGTTGGTGCCGGGTTCGCCCCACACGATCGGCGCGGTGTCGTAACCAACGACGTTGCCATCGAGATCGATTCGTTTGCCGTTGCTCTCCATGTCGAGCTGTTGCAGGTACGCCGCAAACCTGTCAAGCGCCTGGCTATAGGGCAACACGGCGTGGGTCTGCCATCCCCAGAAGTTGCGATACCAAATGCCCAACAGGCCGGCGATCATCGGCGCGTTTGATTCGATGGGTGCAGTGCGGAAGTGATCGTCGACGATGCGGAACCCGCTCAGAAAGTCGTCGAATGCTGCCGAGCCGATGGCGCACATCAGCGAGAACCCGATCGCAGCATCGACCGAATAACGACCGCCGACCCAATCCCAGAACTCGAACATGTTGTTGACGTCGATGCCGAATTCGCTGACGCCTTCGGCATTGGTCGAGACCGCGACGAAGTGGCGTGCAATAGCGCTCTCGTCGTTGAGCGCAGCCAAGAGCCAGGCTCGCGCCGTGCGCGCGTTGGTCATGGTCTCGATGGTGGTGAACGTCTTGGATGCCACCACAAACATCGTGGTGGCCGGGTTGAGGTCGATGAGCGCGGCATCGAGCGCAGCGACGTCGATATTCGAAACGAACCGAACCGTCAGATCGGTGGGCGCCAAATGCCGCAATGCCCTGGTCGCCATCAGAGGCCCCAGGTCACTGCCGCCAATGCCGATATTGACGACGGCTCGAACCGGCTGGCCGGTTGCCCCGAGCCATTCGCCGTCGTGCACGCGATCGGCGACGGATGCCATCTTCGACAAGACCTGTTTCACGTCAGGCACGACATCGTGCCCGTCGACGACGACAGCACGATTTGCACGCAGCGCGGTGTGCAGCGCCGACCGTCCTTCGGTGACGTTGATGGCATCGCCCGCGAACATCGCGTCTCGGCGAGCCTCGACCTGGGTCTCGGTCGCAAGATCGGTCAAGAGGCCGATCGACTGATTGGTCACGAGGTGTTTCGAGAAGTCGATCGAAAGGTCACCAACCCGCATGGTCATGCGGTGTGCTCGGTCGGGATCGGCCGCAAAGAGGTCTCGCAGGCTGGTTGCGCCAAGCTCGGCGCGGTGGGCTGCGAGCGCTGTCCAGGCAGGACCGTTCTGTAGTGACATCTCCTGACCCTACTGGCGCTTCATTGTGCGATGTGACTCGTGCGATACGTGACCGCTGCCACGGGTGATTTGGCTCGATTCTGGCCTGAAACGGACGATGATTACCGTATGGAATCCTCTGCACGCGCCTCGATTTCGCGCGTCGTCTTGTGGCTTCGAGCCACGCTTCGTTTTGTCGGCCGCCTCGGGTTCGGTCGCCAAGGCGGCTTAGTCGCAACCCGACGCATGTTCCCGGCCAAGGCGTTGTCTCCGGCCCGCAAAGGTGCCTCGCTCATCGTTGGTTCTTCCTGCATCGGCGTGGGCGTCGTGCTGCTCACCCAGGCCGACCTCGGACTGTCGCCCTATGACGTTCTCGTGTCGGGCCTGATACCACGTGTGGGATTGTCATTCGGGCAGACGGTGTGGCTGGTGGCCGCAGTGCTGTTCTTCATCGCCTTCCTGCTCGGCCAGCGTCCCAGCCGTTGGGGAATCGCATACGTTCTGGCGAACGGCATAGCGATCGATGCCATCTCAGGCACGATCAACAGCCCCGAATCCATGGCCGGCCGTGTCCTGTTCGTCGTGGCTGCACTGGCCGCGATATCGGCTGGGATTTCGGTCGTCGTGCACTCGGGTTCAACCGGTGGCGCCTTCGAACTGCTCACCACTGCCGGCGAACAGCGGGGCCTTGATCGAGTCATCGTGCGCACGACGCTCGAGGTTGGTTTGCTGATGCTGGGCATCACGCTCGGCGGCAGCTTCGGCCCGGCCACGATCGTTATCGCACTCGGAATCGGCCCGGTTCTCGGCGTTGTTGGCCAGGCGCTGGCAGACCATTCACATGGTCGAGCATGGCGCTTGATAGAGACCGCCCCCGAGACTCGACACCCGAGCGCGATGGCAGGACGCTCGTCTCAAACCAGCAGCGTTGCCGCAACGTGACCTTTTGCACGGCTGGATGGGGCAAAGCCCGCGTTGATGTGGCATGATCGTGCCCGGCCTGTGACCGTTTGCGTCAGGCTGATCGCCTACTGCAACATCAACAATTGGAGGAGTCCTTCGTGGATGTCTCAATGAACGTCAACGGACAAAGTCAGTCCCATGACGTTGAGCCTCGCACTCTGCTCGTGCATCACATTCGAGAGAACGTTGGTCTGACCGGCACGAACATCGGCTGCGACACGTCATCGTGTGGCGCCTGCACTGTTCACATCGATGGCCAGTCGGTCAAATCCTGCACGGTGCTTGCCGTCCAGGCAGCCGACAGCGATATCACGACGATCGAAGGGCTTGCGGCAACAGCACAGTCTGACGGCTCGGCGACCGGTGAGCAGAACTGGCATCCGATGCAAGAAGCCTTCCAGCAGTGCCACGCCCTGCAGTGTGGCTATTGCACGCCGGGCATGGTCATGGCGGCAACGTCATTCCTCAAAGAGAACCCCAATCCCACCGAAGCCGAAGTGCGCGAGGGCCTCGAAGGCAACCTCTGCCGCTGCACCGGCTACCACAACATCGTCAAGGCAGTGTTGAGCGCGGCAGGTGGCGCATGATCCCGGCAGCGTTCGACTACAAAGTCGCCGAGTCGGCTGAACAGGCCATTTCACTGCTGGGCGAATACGGCGACGATGCCAAGCTGCTTGCAGGCGGTCACTCGCTCATTCCAATGATGAAGTTCCGCCTCGCCACGCCCCTGGTGCTCATCGACGTGGCTCGCATCTCTGACCTCAGCTACATCCGCCAAGGCGACGGTCACCTCGCCATCGGCGCAATGACCAAACACTGCGAGCTCGAAACCTCTGACATCGTGGCGCAACAGGCGCCGATGCTCGGCCATGTTGCATCGCTGGTCGGCGATCCGTCAGTTCGTCACCGTGGCACGCTTGGTGGCACGCTGGCTCACAGCGACCCGGCATCCGATCTGCCCGCAGCGGTGCTCGCCCTTGGTGGCACGATTGTTGCGCAAGGTCCAAACGGAAGCCGCCAGATCGCGGCCAACGAATTCTTCACCGGCTATTTTGAGTCGGTACTTGCTGCTGACGAGATCATCACCGAGATACAGATCCCGACCGGTACCGCCGGCTGGAACTATCAAAAGTTCAACCGCCGAGCCCAAGACTGGGCCATTGTTGGTGTCGGTGTTGCCGACGGCGGCAAGGGAATCAGCCTGGTCAACATGGGTTCGACCCCACTGCGGGCAACCGCGGCCGAAGAAGCCGTCGCATCAGGCGCGTCAGCCGCCGACGCTGCTGCACTGGCTGCACAAGGCTTGACCCCACCCGAAGACAACAATGCCGACGCTGCGTACCGCACGCACCTGGCTACTGTGTTGACGCGCCGAGCCCTCGAGGCTGCCGGCGTCGCCTGACAAAGGCTCGCAAGCAGGGAAACCTGCAACCGACGCATCTTCCCGCTGTGTAGTGCCATCTGGGAGCACCACTCAGCGGGAAGATGCGTCGATTTCTGGTAGTCCGCCTTTCAGCTCGTTCCTCGCCGAAACGCTGTCTGAGCTGAAGACTTTTCCGGTCCCGGGGGCTGGGTGCCGATGGGTAGTCCGCCTTTCAGCTCGTTCCTCGCCGAAATAGGAGTATCCCTCGCCGAAACACTTCTTCGTGCCGTAATGAACCGCTCATCTGCGTGGAACGTTGCGTGGGTAGAACTGCGTCATCACGTCCCCAGGAGTCGTCATGATGAGTCGCAACCAGAGTGCAGTACCAGACAGTGTGAAGCAGAGCCGTCTCGGCGCAATCGTTCCCACCGGCGAACTGCGCGAGCTCGAACGGTTCGCCACGGCGATTGACTTGGCGGCGGGAACAGAGATTGTTACCGCCAACACTCATGGCAGCGAGTGCTTCGTGGTGATCGACGGCGAGCTGACCGTGACAGCCCCATCCTTCGAGGGCACACTGCTTGTAGGAGAGCTTGCGGGTGAGCTTGCGCTCATCACCGGTGAACGACGCAACGCAACCGTCACGTCGGCGTCTGACGCCGTTGCGTACGTGATGCATCGCCAAGAGTTTGCTTCGCTGATGAACGCAGCGTCGACCTTCAGCCGCCATGTGCTGAAAACGGCGGTCGGACGTTTGCGGCTGGCTGAGCGGCCATGCACATCGCCCGACGCGCCATCGCCCAACTCGCCGGTGTCCAACGTGCCATCACGGTTGCTGCATCCCGCCGCGACAGCGATGGCGCAAGGCGGCAGATTGACAAAGGAAGGCAATCGCAGGTTCATGACGGAACTCATGAACCGCGATGAGTGAATCGCAGGTCAGATGACCGCAGCGGTCACGCAGATTTCGACGAGCAGCGTGGGGCGCGCCATATGGGCTTCGACGCAGGCGCGGGCCGGTGCGTGGCCTTCGGGAACCCATTCATTCCAGACTTCATTCATGAGTGCGAAGTGATTGTCGATGTCGCGGAGGTAGATCGTCGCCGTGAGCAAGTGCTGGCGGTCGCTTCCCGCTTCGCTCAGTAGGGCGTCGACGCGCGCCAGAGTCGAACGGGTTTGCTCTTGCACGTTGGCGTCAGGATCTTCGGCGACCTGGCCGGAAAGATAGGCGACCCCGTTGTTGATGACGATGTGACTCGCCCGGGCAGACGTGTGGATACGGGTGATTGTCATACGCGGATCGTACGACAGCAATCGCCACACAAGTTGTGAATAACGTCTCATAAGTGTACAAATAGTGTCTTACTGGTCTAGAGGTAGACCAAAGCGCTATTTAGAGGAGACATCATGATTCGCCGAACAGCACGACGGGGTGGGCAGCAACGGGCACAGCGAACCGCGTTGAAATTCGATGAGGTCGGTCAGCTCCGTGACCAGGTCAAACGTCTCGAGGAGGCGCTCGTCGATGTGATCGCCGCATCAGACGCAGTCGTAAGGGACCTCGCTCGGCGCGGTGGCGGCCGCTCTGATGCAGCCCCTAGCGCCGGGTTCGCTGGCCAATGGGCAGATCTCGATATGAAGGCAGGAGACGCGCGTGAGTTCTTCTCGGACGTGCACCTCGATGTGCAAGCGCGGCGTTGGCTACTCGCTCCGCTGAAGCGCTCGTTGCTCAGCCGCGTTCGTTTCGGTCGCACGCAGACGCTGCGGCCGCCGCTGTTGCCCCGGCTGCAGCCAGCAATGGCGGTCACCCGCTGACCGGCGGCACGCGGTGCTCAAATAGCGTCGGCAAAACTCTTGATGTCACGAATCGTCGTCAGGTATACGTCGGCCATGGCGGCGCGTAACAGGCAGTCGCCCGCATGGCAGGTGCCGTTGACGGTGCGGCTTGTCACCGGCACGCCTGCTGCCAGCAATTTGCGATAGTAGGCCAGGCCCTCGTCGCGTAGCGGATCGAGTTCGTTCACCGAAATGACATGGGGTGGCAGGCCGCTCAGATCGTCGGCGGTGGCATGCAGCGGCCATGCCAGCGGGTTTGCCGCGTGCTCGTTGTCGGGGTCGTACACCCGGGCCAGCGCACCCATGTTTTCGACATCGAGGAAGTAGCCGTAATTCTCGTAGAGCGACGGCAGACTCGGATCCTTTTCGGTGTAGGCGTTTGAGATGTACGGACACTGCGCGTAGACGCCTTGGATCTGGTCGAGGCGCCCGTCTCGTTTGGCCTTGAGGGTGGTGGCAAGAGTGAGGTTTCCGCCGCCGGACTCGCCGCTGACAATGATCTTGGACAGGGCCAGTTCGTCGCGGCGGTCGTGCATCCACTGCAGGCCCGCCTGGCAGTCGTTGAGCCCGGCAGGAAACGGGTGCGGACCCTGCTTGCCGCCGCCATTGCGGAACTCGACGCCCACAACAAACATGCCGGTCGACGCCAGTTCATCTCGCCAACGCATGTAGCCCAAGCCACTGGCTTCGAGGATGACCATGCCACCACCGTGCAGGTGCAGCAGCCCGGGGATCGGCCCATCAGTCGCGGTCGGCTTGTGGATGTAGAGCGTGATGTCGTTGTTGTCTTGGCCGCGGATGACCTCGACCGAACGTTCGACGTTGGTGATCTCGGGCAGGTCTGCGTCCAGCATCTCGAACATCATGTTGTAGCCAGGTTCGGCCTCGTTGCAGAACCCGAGCAGATCTTCGAGCGAGGTTGAACTCGTCACCGGAGAATCGGCGGGCAGGTCGGCGAGCCCGAACGCCTTGAGGACGGCGACCATACGTGGGTCGGCTCGTGGGTCAGTGCCCAGGCTCATCTCGGGTGTGCCGAGGCGGCCGGGAAGAAGTGGTGCGCTCATGCGATGTCCTCAGTGCAAGTTTGTGTGATTCAGGCCAACTTACCTCGTTGCGTCGACCCGCGGTTCTGCGCCGACCGCTGCCTGAGATCGCACCCCGCTAGAGGCCGAACGTTGCGCCCACAGTTGGATCGAGCTGAGCGATTCGGATGAGATCGGCGTCGGTTTCGGACGCGTCGCCGAGTGCGTGCAGGCGGCCATACCCCCGGAACGTCGTCTTGGTCATGTGCACCGCCAATTCGGGTAGCCCGATGATTCGGTTGGTCCACTCAGCCACGGTTGCGTCCAGGGCATCGTCGTCGACGCACGCATGAGCGATTGCCCAGTCGGCGGCGGTCGTGCCATCGATTCGGTCGGCGAGCATGACGAGTTGGCGAGCGCGAGCTGCGCCGATTTCTTGGATCAATCGGGGGATCGCCGCCCAGGTCAGTGGAACCCCCAACTCGACCTCGGGCAGATACCAGGCCGCACCCGGCGTGGTGATGCGGAAGTCGCATGACACTGCCAAGCACATGCCGCCGCCGATGGCATGACCTTGGACACGGGCAACGGTTGGAATCGCACATTCCTCGATGGAGCGGCAGGCTCGGCGCCCCAGATGCTGCTGCCAGCGCTTGCCTCGCTCAGACGTGGGTTGATCTGGGTCGGGATCGGGGCTGCGGTCAGCTCCCACACTGAACGAGCGGCCCCGGCCACCGAGCACGACGACACGAGCTTGGTGTTCGCGTTCAAAACTGTGGAAGACGTCACCTATCTCGCGCAACATCACCGAGTCGATCGCATTGAGCTTGTGCGGGCGGTTGAGCCAGACGTGCAGTGAGTCGCCGACGCGCTCAATCTCGAGTGTCGTGTATCGCGTAGGTTGCTGGTCGCTCATGACGCCTGTCTAGTCGTTCATCGTGATCACCGGGAAGGTAGCCCGATGTCAGAGCCTGCGTTCGTCGTTGGTGAGGCCATCGCCATCGAGCTCGAACATCGCTCGGATGTTTGACCAGAGCGCTATCGCGTCAGGGTGCCATTCTTCGAGTTCCTGGTTGGGCCCCGACGGTATGAGCCGTGCGCGCTGCGACTGCGGCAGCACGTCGGTCGTCAGCCCGAGCATTGTGGCGTTGCCGAGAATTGCAACCGATTCGATCACCTCGTCGGGATCGCCCGCATTGGTTCGCACGCGCAAACCAATGAGCTGCATGAGGAGCCGAATCATCTGGGTGTATTCGTAGGTCGAAGCGGCTCGGATCGCGGCGATTGTTTCGGCAAAACCAACCGCCTCGGGATTGTCGGGACCGAGCGCCCAGAGTCGAAATCGGACCGTCGCAGCGAAGTCGGTCTCTGCTGTGACCGCGTGCGGGTTCAGGTGGTATGAGCCGTGACGAATTGAACTTTGGATTGCGTAACGCCGTGCCTCGGGCGTCGACAGATCGAGTGAGGTAATGAGCTCGGCAGCTCGGGTGAAGGCGGCATCGTGCACCGTCGGGATCGCACCTTGCAGTGCCTGGGCGATGACGTCGAGTTGGAAGTCGCGCTGGCTCGGCCAGATGCGTTCGTGCACTGAACCAATCGTGACCTTCTGACCTTGATGTTCGTGGAGATGTTCGAACACCGCGGTGTACGTGAGCTGCTCGAATCCGAGAGTTGGCTCGATCTCGAACAGGACATTCTTGCCAGCAGACAACATCATCGCGCGCAGCTCGGCGCGCGTTCGGCGGGTGCGCTTTGGCGGCGGTTTCGCAGCGAGTGGGTTTGTCATTGGTGCACGTATCGGCTCGATTGTCTTGCTATGAACACTTTGGGTATGCGAGTCTTGCTTGCGAGTATGAATCGCAACTCGAGCGGTTCGCTCGAGCGACGGGATTGAGGCACGGGTGAAAGTCTTGGACGCGGTTCGGCCCTTGAACCGCTTTTTGTGTGATTTACATGGGCGAACGGCCAATTTAGCTCGGACGATGTCTCGGCTTGTGCCGTTTCCCGACGATATTCGATCGTTGCCAGACGCTGACCTGCTCGACCTCAATGTGCTCGTCTCTGCAGACGTGCATGGCGGTCGACGCGACGTAGCGTTCGTCGAGGCGAGAGCGCGTTATGCGACGAGCGCATCTGCAAGCCATATCCGTGACTTCTACCACAGCCAGTTCGCTCGGGCCGGTGCGGCGACCATCCACCGAGTGCCGTCTTTCCTCGCTGCTTCGGCTGCTGGTGTTGTTGCTTCGTCTGACGGCGGGCTGAGCGTGCTGCTGGCCGACGACCGTCGCACCCGTTGCGACGTTGCGATCGCCGACTTTGGTGGCTATCGGGCGGTCACGGTGGTAGCCCGCTATGGCGGGTTCGACCCGCGCTCAGTATTCGAGCGTTTCGCTCGGTGGCACAACGGCAGCGCTCCTGTGTCGATCGTGAGCGAGCCGACGGCGCTCGAGATCAGCACCTTCGCCAGTGGACGCGAGCCCAATACCCTGGTGTTGTACAGCACTGACTATGCAAGTCCGACCACGCCACGATTGGAGCGGCGAGCAATGGTTGACAGCCGCATAACCGAGTTGGGCTGGAGCTATCGAGAACCGCGCGAAGGCATCATGTTCTTCCAGGACGGACTCTTCGATGCCGAGGCCCATGTCATGGGCGACGAAACCAGTTCGAACGTCACCTTTGTCGGTGAGTTTCAGCTGCGTTGACCAGCGCGGCCTGACACTACGCTCGGAAGATGACGTCGTTCGAGCCGCCATCGGGAACCGTGTTGCGCGATCCCGACAGCATCGGTCGCCGACGCGCGCTGCAAGCAGCGGTTTTTCTTCTGCCCATTGGGGTGCTCTTCGTAGCGCTCTCCGATGGGTTTGGTCCGCCGTTGGTGCTCGGCCTGCTCGCAATCGGCGTGCTCGTCTTCTTTACCCAGGACGCGCTGCAGGCCATGTTGCGTTGGTCTCCGCCCCAGCTCGAGATCGCGTCGACGCCGTACCCGCTCGGATCTACAGCGAC
>JBDNHG010000203.1:0-28311 GCA_041688925.1 Acidimicrobiales bacterium
CGTCGCCGCCATCAGCATGAGCATGTGCTTCGCTGCCCTGCGTGGTCGAGTGAACCAGAACTGACGCAAGGGCCCAGTGGCGCTGTCACAGCACGAGATACTGGCGCCCGTCGATGAGTTCGCGAGCAGCATCGAGTTGGCCTGCGTGGGTCGCGGTTTCGACGATCATGTGAACGATCACGGCGCGCAGGTCGGGAAAGCTGAGTCCCGCCTCGGCCCACCACGGTTCAGGCCGTTCGGGCGCCGAACTCAGTTCACGCTCGGCGATGATTTCGTCGGATCGAGCGATGGCTGTTCGATAGGCCTCGATCACCGCTTCGGGCGACTCGTCGTCGCGTACGTGTCAATCTGCGTTCTCGCCGTCTGGCCAAAAATCTAGGTCGCTACCCGCTATCACGACCTCGAACCAGTAGCGCTCGTCTGACAGGGTCAGGTGCCTGACCAGTCCCCGGCAACTCCAGCCTGACGGAAGAACCGAACGTCGCAGTTGGTCTTCGCTCAGCCCATCGATCTGATTGAGTACGTGCCGACGCTGGCCGGCGAGCCGCCCCACCAGCAGCGCACGGTCGGGCTCGTCGTCAAAAGTATGGGAATCAGTCATCGCCCGATTCTGCCACCGGACCTATGCCTACGGCTGGAGTTCCTGCAACCCGTCGTTGCGCATCGTCAGCTCGCCGCAGGTGACGTCGTGTAACAGGGCGATGCCGACATCATCGTCTGGCCGGTTGAAGGTTCCCGTTGAGGTAGCCCCGTTTCGTGCTCGAGTTCCCTCGAGCTCGACAATGGTGCGACTCCATTCGACCGCGTCAGCAGTGTCGTCGGTGACATCGAGGCCAACGAGTTGTCGGCCGCCGTCGATCTCGACACAGCCGACCCCGGTTCCGATGTCCGCGAAACCAAGCGAGAAGGTGTACGTCTCGCCTTGGATGTTCTCGATGTCGACGATGGCACAGTCAACGAACGCCCACAACTCAACGGAACGTCCGTCGTCGGCCAAGATGTCGACCGGCGAGCGCTGGTCGACATCGACGACGAGAATCGACCGCGGCACCGGGCTGACAGATTCGAATATCCGCTCGACGCCGCCGCCAGCTGCGGTGACGATGCCCACCCGTGTCTCGCCGTTCGGGTCGGTCATGATCCACACCGCGTCGGCGCGTCCGTCGCCGTCGACGTCGACGACCTCACTTTGGGCCGCCCCGTCAGGAACGCCGGTTGATCCACCGGTGCACGCAGGCGGCGGTTCCTGACTCGTTGGTTGCACGCTCGGAGCGACGGCCGTTGGTTGCTCTGCTGAGCCCACGGCCGTTGGAGCCGCGCTCGTCGGTTGCTCTGTCGAGGCCGCACTCGTTGGAGCCACGAGGGTTGGCTGCTGTGTCGAGGCCGTGCTCGTTGGAGCCACGGTCGTTGGTTCTGCGGCAGATTCGTTGTCGGTGCCACTGCTGCAGCCACCAACAACCAATGCGATCGCCAACACCGTGAAGAGTGGGCCCAGATTCTTCTGTTTCATCTCGTAACGCTATCTACGCAGTCGGAGCGCTTCTGATTCGGAGCGCTTCTGATTCATTGAACTTGCAGGAAGTCGTCGACCGCGGCGGTGATGCGTGCCACCTCGTTTGGGTCGCCCTCGATGGCTGATTCGAGCAGCGGGAGAACCCGGAGGTCGATTTCGATGAGCGAGGCGTGCACATCGGCGCATAGTTCGTCGACCAGGCGCGGTGACACGGCGGTCTCGGCGAGGTCCAGGCGCTTGAGCAGCCGCGACGCGCGCTGTTCATGGTGTTCGGGATACCAGACCACATCGTCGCCGATACCGGGTTCGAACCTCGATACCAGCGGATAGATGATGTGCTCGACCGCTCGGCGATGGTGCTCGACATCGTCACGCAATCGGTGAATCTCTTCGCCGCGTTCGCCGACCGTTGCCGAGCGCAGCGTGCCGAGTCGCTGTTCGATTCGACGATGCGCCGCGTGCAGGATCGAGAACACTTCATCGCCGCCCGGAGCGCGCCCGAAGTCGGTACCGGGGAGATTGGATTCCGCGGTATGGGGCGGGTTGATCGTGACGGGTTGCCCGGCGAGATGTTGTGCAGGCCAAGAGAAGGAGTCACGCGCCTCAGACGCGTAGGTCCAGTCCGGCTGCTTCTCGAGAAACGCGAGGTCGTAGACGGCCCGGTCGTTCTCGATGTCGACGAGAGGCACGATTGGATATCGCTTGACCACTTCGTCCGCGGCGGCAGGGCGAGACAGGGCAATGAGTGCGCCGACGACGCGCTCAGTCTGGCCGGCGAGTGCACAGCGAGCTCCGCGGGCAACGGTCGAAAGACGGCCATCGAGACCGGTCATGTCGCCGTCGCTGAGACCGTCGGCAATGGCGAGGCCATCTCGTTTACATGGCTCGCATTGGCCGCAAGACTCGACGGCCAAAAATCGTGCAACACCAGCGGCGACACCCAGCATCGACTCGTCGTCGGCGATCACGATGAAGCTCGCAGAGCCCAGACCCGAACCGGTCTTCGCCATGTCTTCATACGTGAGCGGCGTATCGAGCTGGTCGGGACCCAACGGCGGATTGGACACGCCCGACAACACGACCCCAATCGTTCGGTCATCGCTCAAGCCGTGGCCAAGGGTGTCGAGAACCTGGCGCAAGGGCGTGCCCATGGCGAACTCGCCACGTCAGGTCATCTTGCGTGAGCGTTCGGGAGGCGACGTGTTTGGCGATTGAGTTCATTCGATCAGCAAACGGGTCGCCGGCACGGCCGGGCCACGCCGCCGCCATGGTCTGCCAGGTACGCCGGCCGAACAGCAGCGCGTTCGTAGTCTCCATCGCGCTGTTCATCGCAGGGCCCATGGTTTCGGGATCGAAGAACGGCATCGACCAACCACCATTGGCAAAGCCGTTTTCGGTGTCTTCCTCTGCCCCGCCGGGGCCTGCACAACGCCGTCGAGGCTGATGAATTCGCTAATGACAAGTCTCATGCCGGTTGCCCTTCGCTCGCCGCTGCACGGCTCGAGATCTGTTGGATGGCCCAACCGTTGCCATCGGGATCGGCAAAGAAGACGAAGCCGACATTGTCGAGAGGGTGCGGCATTGGAATTGGGCTCTCGCCAAGCACCTGGATGCCGCTGTTCTCGACGCCACGTTCGACAAGCATCTGATGTGCTCGCTCGAGATCGGGCACAACGAGCTGCAAGCCCTTGGCCGCGCCAGCTGGCATGTCGGGCACAACGCCCGCCCCGATAACGATCGAACAGCCCGATCCCGGCGGCGTGAGCTGGATCACTCGGTTGTTCTCGTCGATCACCGTGTCGTGGTCGACGGCGAAACCGAGTTGTTCGCTATAGAACGCCTTGGCTTGGTCAAGGTCAGAAACCGGGACCACGATCACCTCGAGCGTCCACGTCATTGGTGCTTCTTCATTGTGCATGCAAGAAACATACCGACCAGTTGGTATGGTCGCAAGCCGAGGACAAGTATGTTGAAAACGCGGGCCGAACGAGGCACAGCCAGAATCCGATTACTCGATGCAGCCGTCGATGTGATCCGCACTCAGGGCTACAACGCGACCACCGTCGACGACCTGTGCGCCGCCGCCGGAGTAACCAAAGGAGCGTTCTTCCACCACTTCCACTCGAAGACCGCACTCGCGGTCGCCGCCGCAGATCACTGGTCGACGACGACCGGCGAACTCTTTTCGTCTGCCGACTATCACGAGCGCTCCACCCCGACCGAACGAGTCTTGGGATACCTCGACTTCCGACGCAACCTCATCGGCGACGACCCAGCCAAGTTCTCGTGCCTGGTCGGCACGATGACCCAAGAGACGTTCGCCACCTACCCCGACATACGCGATGCGTGTGGCCAGAGCATTCTTGCTCATGCCCAACGCCTCGAAGCCGACATCGACGCTGCGCTCACCGCCGATGCCAAAGCAGACGGCATCACCGCTGCGAGCCTGGCAATCCACATGCAGGTCGTGATCCAAGGTGCCTTCATCCTCAGCAAGGCCGCCGATGACCCGAGCCTGGCAGTCGACAGCATCGACCACCTGCGCCGCTACGTCACCACGCTGCTCGATACCTGATCCGCGATCCCGGCGAACACCAAGACGTCGGCAGCGGCCTGCCCAGGCCCTTGTCGCCGTTGCCGGTTACCGGCGTGCGACCGAGCAGTGGTGGGCCGATGGATGGGACCTCCTCGTCACCCCGACGCTGGCCGAGCCACCCCTGCGAATCGGCGAGCTCACCGAAGCCGGCGACGATCCAATGGCCGCCATGGTGCGAGCCGGCGAGTGGGTGGCCTACACCGCCCAGTTCAACGCCACCGGCCAACCCGCTATCAGCCTGCCGCTGCATTGGAATGCCGACGGCCTGCCGATCGGCGTGCAACTCGTCGCGTCATACGGACGAGAAGATCTCTTGCTGCAAGTGGCCAACCAACTCGAATCGGCACTGCCCTGGGCGAATCGCCGACCCCCCTATTCGGCGGCTAGCCCAGCGCCTGTTCGAGCATCTCGCCGAGCTCGTCTGGGACGGGCGCTGTTTCGGTCAGCGCCATGGTGGTGCGGCCGGTGTTGCCGATCGGATAGCGGCCGGTGAGTGAGCCGGGCGCGGCGACGATGATCCGCACGAACTGCCCCAGCGTTTCCTGCGGGTCACGTTGGCGGATCGCGGTGGCGAACATGGCGGCGTGCACGCGCGTGTGCGGCCATGCCCATGGCTGAGACAGGATGTGGGCTCGTTCGAGAGGAGCCCACGGTTCAGCGGCGGTGCGCGCTGCATCGAGTTCGGCGGCGATGAGCTCGCTGATGGCTGGCGGGGCCAACCAGCGGTAGCGGTTAGGCATGGACGACTGGCCGGGCGACCGCAGCAGCAACGGGCGCTTCGTGCGTGTGGCTGATGGCGATGCCGTTGCGGGCCCGCAGGGCGTTGAGGATCACTGCGATCTCGGCGACTTCGTGAATGGCGACCACTGCGCCAAGCCCGAGCAGGCCGCTCGCAGCGATTGGGATGAGTGCAGCGATGATGAGCCCCGACAGAACAAGGTTCTGGATCATGATCGTGCGAGTACGCCGAGCGTGCCCTATCAGGTCAGGCAGATGAGTGAGACTGTCACCCATGATGGCGATGTCGGCAGCTTCGAGAGCGACATCGGTGCCACCAACACCCATTGCGATGCCCACATTCGCGGTGGCGAGCGCGGGCGCATCGTTGATGCCGTCGCCGACCATGGCGACCGGGCCTTGTGCTTGGAGTTCTTCGACAGCAGCGGTCTTGTCGGCAGGAAGCAGCCCACCGCGGATGTCGTCGATCCCGGCGGCGTGACCAATGGCCGTGGCGGTTGCTCTGTTGTCACCGCTGAGCATCACCACCCGCATCTGGTATCGAGCCTGTAGCGCTGCAACGACTTCTGCAGCTTCGGGGCGCAGCTCATCACGGATGGCGATCGCTCCGATGGTGGTGCCGGCATGTTCGACGAGAACCACGGTGGCGCCTTCGGCTTGCAGACGTTCGACCTCGTCGCCAAGTTGTGCCGCATCGACAAAGCCGGGTTTGCCGACCCGCACGAATGCCCGATCGACGTTGCCCGTAATCCCATGCCCGGCGACGGTCTGTACATCGTCGGCTTCGGCCAGCGACCCGTCGGTGGCTGCGACGATCGCGGCTGCGAGAGGATGATCGCTGTTCGCTTCCAACGCTGCCGCCAGCGCACGCACTTCGCTCGCAGTACGGCCGGGGATGGCGAGCGTGTCGATCACGGTTGGCTGGTTGCGAGTAAGTGTGCCGGTCTTGTCGAGCGCCAGTGTTGTCACGGTGGCGAGCGCTTCGAGAGCGGCGCCACCCTTGACCACCAAGCCGACCCGAGTAGCGGCACCGATCGCGGCGAAGACCGTGACCGGAACTGCAATCGCGAACGCGCACGGCGACGCTGCTACAAGCACTACCAACGCACGCTGGAACCACAGCTCAGGGTCGCCAGCCAGGCCACCAATCACGGCGATGAGCGCAGCGACAATCAGGATGCCGGGCACGAGCGGCCGGGCGATCCGGTCGGCGAGACGCTGCGATTTTCCTTTGCGGTCTTGGGCTTCTTCGACTGCTCGGACGATGCGAGCCAAGGTGCTGTCTGACGCCGGAGCGGTGACCTCGACATCGAGCAAGCCACCTCCGTTCACGCTGCCCGCCAGCACGACATCACCGGCGTCGACCTCGACCGGAATCGACTCGCCGGTTACTGCCGACACGTCGAGCGTCGAGTAGCCAGAGCGGATCACTCCATCGGTGGCGACGCGTTCGCCGGCGCGCACCACCAGCACTTCGCCAACGGTTACGTCGCCGGTCGCCACCTCGATCTGCTCGCCGCTACGTCGAACCGTCGCACTATCTGGCACGAGTTGCAGTACTGCACGGAGCCCGCGCCGAGACTTGGTGACCGCCCATTCTTCGAGCGCTTCAGACACCGAGAACAGGAAGGCCAGCGCTGCGGCCTCGCCCAGCTGGCCGAGCAAGATCGCTCCCACGCCGGCGATCGTCATCAACAACGCCACGCCGAGTCGGCCTCGCCGCAAGCCGGTGACTGCGCCCGGCACAAACGTTGCCCCGCCCACGAGTACAGCGACGAGGAACCCGACATCGGCCACGAGGGTCGCATTGGCGAATCCGGCAATGATCCCGAACGTCCATGCCACCGCTGATACGGCCGCCGCTATCGCTTTCCACTGGTCTTTCAGGCCGACATCTTCGACATCCTTGAGCTCGGCGAGGTCGCCGCCGCAGCACGCGCTGCTCATGAGCAACCCGCTGGAGCATCGCAATCCATGAACGGACTGTCACACAGCTGGACGTTGTGGCCGGTCTCGACAAGCAGACGCTGCGAGGCGACCAGGAGATCACGAACCTCGGGCCGGGCGATCGAATAGAACACCTGGCGGCGATCACCGGGGCGATCGGCTACCAGGCCACACTCTCGCAAACACGCCAGATGATTTGAGACGTTCGACTGCGACGAACCAACGGTTGCGAGGATGTCGGTCACCCGCAGCTCGCCATCGAGTAACGCCAGCAAGATTGCCAATCGAGTCGGGTCACTCAACCCGTGGAACAAGCGAGCAGCAATGCCCACATCTATTCGGTCCTTTGAAGCAGTCAAATTCACAGAGAGATAGTATCAGTAAGTGCTGATGACATCATCCAGGTCTGATACAGCATTGTTTGATCGCCTGGCGTTGTGGGTAATGCTTCAGAACCATCCAGATGAGGAGAGCGTCAATGAGACGATTTACCCGTGTGGGCTCACCAACACTGTTGGCGCTGGCGCTCTGCTTGTTCCTCTTGCCTTTTCTTTCCGTGTCATGCGACGCCCCGGCGGGTTTGGTCGCATGAATTCAGGCGGAACCACTTCGTACACCGGGCTTGATCTCGCCACCGGCTCGTCGGCATCGATCGATGCCGACCACCTCCGACCCGAGGCCGACCAACAAGACGATGGCCTCGGCGTTCAGCCGCTCATCACCATTGCTGGAATCGGCATCATCGGCGCCCTGGCCGTGTCGCTGACCAAGCGCCGCAGCGGGCTGATTGTCGCTGCAGCCGCCGCCTTTTCTGCGGTGCTGCTCCTGGTGGGCGAACTACTCATGCGCTCACGACTCGTCGACAAGGTCGCCGAGCTGACAACGGAACAGTTTGCGGCAGGCAAGTCTGCGGGCGACTTTGTGGCGATCGGCCCAGGGTTCTGGCTGGCGTGGCTGGCCACGATTCTCGGTGCCGTCCTGGCCTTCGTCGGCACACGGCTCGACCCATCGTCATCAGGCTGACCCGTATGCGGCCTGACCACCTACCCGTGCTGTAGCTCTTCGAAGCGTCGGCGGGCTCGTCGGACATCGGGAAGGTGCTGTTCGGACCAGTCTCGGATCGCCTCGAGCGGCTTGGTGACGCTGTGGCCGAGATCGGTCAGTGAGTATTCGACTTGTGGCGGACGCATCTGGACGTGCACTTCGCGGTGCACCAGGCCATCTTGTTCGAGACGCCGCAGTGTTTGTGTCAGCATCTTTTGGGTGATGCCGGGCACCGCACGTTTCAGCTGCCCGAAGCGGTGGGGGTTCTCTTGCAGCCTGCCGATGATGAGCGTCGACCATTTCGAGGCAACCAGGTCGAGAATGTCTCGACAGGGGCATTCGGTCGAATAGAGGTCACCCAGGTGATTCTCGTCTTCACATGAGCTCGGGGTTGCGGTGGTTTCCATAAGGTACCTACCAGTCATCAAAGTACCTTCTTGCGTTCGGGTACCACGTGGATCATGATGCATCCGTCAACCGAACGCAACCCCCGAAAGATCGCATCCATGACTGAGATGACCGCCATCGTCACCAACGCCGACCACACCATGAGCCCTGCACAGATCGAACGCCCGACCCCCGGACCGACCGAGGTCCTCATCAAGAGCGCTGCCGCCGGGATCAACCCCGTCGACTGGAAGGTCCGTGCCAACCCCGAAGGTTTCGTAACATTCGATCCAGACGCGCCAATCGTGCTCGGGTGGGATGTCGCCGGCGAGATCGTCGAAGTTGGCGCCGGAGTCACTCGCTTTCAGGTCGGCGATCGAGTCTTCGGCATGCCCCGTTTCCCGCGCCCAGCAAGCGCGTACGCCGAATATGTGGTGGCCGGTTCTCGCGAGGTCGCCAAGACCCCCGACAACATCACCGACATCGAAGCCGGAGCACTGCCGCTCGCGGTGCTGACCGCGTGGCAGGCCATCGTCGACACGCTGCATGTGGGCGAAGGCGACCGAGTGCTCATTCATGCCGCATCGGGTGGTGTTGGCCATCTCGCAGTACAGATCGCCAAGGCACGTGGAGCCGAAGTCTGGGGCACTGCCTCGGCCGCTAATCACGATGCGCTTCGTGAGCTCGGCATCGATCACGTCATCGACTACAAGACTGATCGCTTCGAAGAGATCGCCACCGACATGGATGCGGTCGTCGACCTGGTGGGCACCGGCGGCTACCCCGCTCGCTCGGTGCAGTCGCTCAAGCGCGGCGGCAAGCTCGTCGTCATCCCATCGCCACAAGGAATGCCGTCACCAGACGAACTCGCTGCGGCCGGCGTGACCGGCACATGGATGCTGGTCGAACCCGACTACGCATCACTCGAAGCAGTGGCCGCAATGCTCACCGCTGGAACCCTGCGGGTCGTCATCGGCGATACCCGTCCACTCGCTCAGGTGGCTGAGCTACACATCATTGGCGAAGCCGGCGGGCCAATGGGCAAACTCGTCGCCACCATCGCCTGACACCCCATCGCCCGAGACACCACCCGATAGACACCGTCGACTGAGACACGATCGCCTGAGAAGGGCTCCGCTATGCAAAAGACCATCCTCATAACCGGATCGACCGACGGCATCGGCCTCGAAGCCGCCAAACGCCTGGCAGCCGATGGCCATCATGTCATCCTGCACGGCCGGAACCCGGCGAAGCTCAACGATGCTCAGGCCGAGGTCCGCGCCCAAAAGGGCGACGGTGCCGTTGACCAGATCGTCGCCGATCTCTCACGCCCTGCCGATGTCGCTACGTTCGCCGACGAGGTGGTCGAACGGTTCGACTCACTCGACGTGTTGATCAACAACGCCGGCGTGTTCGGAGCAACCGAGCCGCTGACTGTCGACGGTATCGATGTGCGATTCGCCGTCAACACGCTCGCCCCCTACGTGCTTACCCAGCGGCTCCTGCCGCTGATCGGCGCATCGGGCCGAGTCATCAATCTGTCGTCCGCCGCCCAGGAACCTGTCGATTCCGATGCCCTTCGCGGCTCGGTGCCGCTGGCCGATCGCGATGCCTATGCACAGAGCAAGCTGGCGCTGAACATGTGGTCGCGGCACCTTGCCGACGAAATCGGCGTCGACGGAACAACCATCGTCGCCGTCAACCCCGGCTCACTGCTGGCCACCAAGATGGTCAAGGACGCGTTCGGAATCGATGGCAATGACATCGGCATCGGCGCCGACATCCTGGTCAGAGCGGCCCTGTCCCCCGAGTTCGCCACCGCGACCGGCAAATACTTTGACAACGACTCGGGCCAATTTGCGCCGCCACATGCCGATGCACTCGATGCTCAGAAGAACCAGACAGTCGTCGACATCATCGAATCGATTCTTGCCACCCTCCTCTGAAACGGTGGATTGCAACGGAGCGACAACATCGTCAGTCGCAAAACAGCACTGGATCACTTGCGAGAGCAATGGCCAGATCTCGAACGAAGACGGGTGGGGCTGCGACAGGCCTGACGTAGCTGGCTCGCCAGTCGAGGGTTCCTGTCGCTAGTTCATACTTCGCCACGAAACCGGGTTGATCGCGCTCACCACCTGCAACGATGAGCGATTGATCTACTGCCGCTACGGACTGTGCTTGCGCCAGGTCTGTTGTCCAGACGGGCTCTAGGTCTGTGTCAGCTAGGGCTACGTCAGACGGCGATACCTCACCGCCTCCAACCTCAGACGAGCAATCACCACCGTCGTCAACGCCACCCACGACGCTCGACACCAACAGCTCTGGGGCGACGTCACCACCACCGCGTCGGACTCAACCAAATTCGGGGCGTGGGATCAGAACCTGCTCACCGAGTGGCACACCCGCTACAAAGGCCCTGGCGTCATGATCTACTGGCACGTCGACCGCAAAGCGCTCTGCGTGCACAGCCAACTCAAATCGTGCTCATCATCTGAAGTCGCCGCGATGATCGAAGGGCTCCTGCGCCACCAATCCAACCTTGAGATCGAAGGCAACTACGTTGACACCCACGGCCAATCAGAGATCGGGTTCGCATTCACCGAACTCCTCGGCTACAAGCTCCTCCCCCGCCTCAAACGCATCGGCGCCCAACGCCTCTACCTGCCAACCCCCAAAACCGCGCACCGATGGCCGGCCCTGCGACCAGTACTCACCCGACCCATCAACTGGAAATCCATCGCCGACCAATACGACCAGCTGATCCGGTACGCCACCGCCATCAACCTCGGCACCGCTGACACCGCTGACACCGAAACCATCCTGCGACGCTTCACCCGAACCAACGTTTCAACACCCCACGTACAAGGCGCTCCACGAACTCGGCAAAGCCACCCGCACAATCTTCCTCTGCGACTATCTCACCCTGATCGAACTGCGACGCGAGAGCAACGAAGGCCTCAACGTCGTCGAAAACTGGAACTCCGCCAACGGATTCATCCGCTACGGCAACCTCGGTGAGATCCCCAGCAACCAGCGCGACGACCAAGAAGTCGCCGCCCTCTGCCTCCACCTACTCCAATCCGTGCTCGTCGACATCAACACCCTCATGATCCAAGACGTCCTCGCAGACGACCGCCACACAATCACACTCAACGCCGAAGACCGACGAGGACTCACCCCGCTCTCATTCAGCCATGTAAATCCCTACGGGGAGTTCCATCTAGATCTCGACACCCGGATACCCATAACCGACCAACCCGACAGAAAACACTTGACAAGCGCCGGAAAAGCCACCTGACCCCTCATTACAGCTTCCGTCACGGGGGCCGCCAACCGCAGACGGAGTGCCCCGTGTGCTCAGGCCTCGGTAAGGCCCCTGGATCGCTCGACCTGCCGTGCCCGAAGTGCAGCGGCGCCAGCGTCATCCGAGCCACACTGGCTCTCTAACCATCGTGCCACTGTCGTTGCCCCGTAAAGGTAGTGACACGTTAGCGCCCTCGGGATCCGCCCTCATCGGCCGCACCTGCCTGCAGGGCGTCGAGCAACCCCTTGTGCGCCCGGCGCACCGCCTCCACCTCGTCGGCCTGCAGGGCGAACGCAAGATCGTCCACACACCTCTCAAGGACAGCGGCGAACTCCCCGAGCCGCTCGCCATTCTCGATCAGCAGTCTCGTCGTGTGATAGAGCGCGAGTTCCGCCTCGTTGTGCGCGCCGGTAGCGTCGCGCCGACGGCGGTCCTCTTCGGCGTGCGACTCCGCCTCCATGACCATCTCCTCGATGACGTCGGGGGCGAGTGCCGACTGCCCCGTCATCGTGAGTTGCTGCTCCGCCCCCGTGAGCAGGTCCTTGGCGGCGACGTGGAGGATGCCATCGGCGTCGATCGTGAAGACCACCTCGATCTGCGGCTCGGCGCGTGCCATTCTCAGGATCCCCGCCAGCGTGAGGGTGCCCAGAGACCGGTTCTGGCTGGCCATCGGCCGCTCTCCCTGCAGGACGTGCACCTCAACGCTGGTCTGCGCGTCCTCCGCTGTGGTGAAGATCTGCGAATGCTGCGTGGGAATGGTGGTGTTGCGCTCGATCAGCCTGGTCATGATGCCACCACGCGTCTCGATGCCCAAACTCAGTGGCGTGACATCGACGAGCAGCAGTCCCGTTCGCTCGCCCAGCAGCACACCGGCCTGCAGTGCTGCGCCCACGGCAACGACCCGCTCAGGGTCGATCCCCGCGTGCGGCTCCTTGCCGGTGAGTTCGCGCAGGAGGCTGCGGATCATCGGCATGCGCGTCGAGCCGCCGACGAGCACGACGTGATCCAATGCGGCGACCTGGATGCCTGCGTCGGACACGGCCCTCAGGAACAGTGCCGTGCATTCGGTGACCAGATCGGCCGTCTGCGCCTCGAACTCCGTGCGCGTGAGCCGCACGATGGCAGGGCCAGCGTCGGAGTCGCCGCCGACCGGCACGCTGACGGTTGTCTCGTCCTTGGTGGAGAGCACGACCTTCGCCGCCTCGGCGAGATCGAGCAGCCGCCTACGTAGGCCCGGATCAGAACGGAGGCCGGCGGCGTCGCTGCCGGGCACCTCGTTGAGCAGCCACGTGGCCAGGCGATCATCCCAGTCATTGCCCCCCAGGGTGACGTTGCCGCATGTCGAGCGCACCTCGAACACTCCGCCAGCGATGGACACAACGGAGACGTCGCACGTTCCGCCGCCCAGATCGAAGACCAGCACCATCTCGGCACCTTCGTTGCCAAGTCCGTACGCGAGTGCCGCCGCAGTCGGCTCGCTGAGCAGCCTCAGCACGTCGAGCCCAGCGATCTGGGCAGCATCCATGGTGGCCTGGCGCCCGGCGTCGTCAAAGTACGCTGGCACCGTGACGACCGCCTGCGTCACGGGCTTGCCCACAGCGGCGCCGGCATCCCGCATGAGCTTCTGCAGGATTCGCGCCGAGATCTCCTCCGGGAACCACGTGCGCGAGGCAACCTCGAAAGTGAAGTCCGTGCCCATGTGACGCTTGACGGCGGGCACGACTCGTTCTGGATGCGTGACCGCTAGTTGGCACGCCAGGACGCCCACGCAGACCTCCCCGTCGGGCGTGATGCCGACCATCGAGGGCGTGAACGACGATCCCTCAGAGTTGGGCAGCACGACCGGGTGGCCGTCCTTGAGGATCGCGACCATCGAGTTGGTCGTTCCGAGGTCGATACCCACTGCAGTGTGTCTAGGCATCCGTGCCTGCTCCCTGTTCGGTCGCTTGGTCGTCGGTCACCGTGATGAGCAGGGGCATGTCGAATGCGCCGGCGAACGCGTAGGGGGCCCATGGTCCGGTGAACCGGACGGACAGCCCGGGAGACGCCTCCACCTCAGCCAGGTACTCACCGATCGAGCGCATCTTGTCAGGATGCGCGAGCACGGCAACGTCGAGCAGCAAGTGTTCGCTAGGCTGCGCCGCGCCCGGGCTGCCTTCACGCGCTGGACGCTTAGGATTCACGACGATCCCCTCAGACCGAAGGGCGAGCTCGTCAAACACCGTGCTCGCCGTCAGGGCTTCAGCCGCCCGTGCCCGTTCCCGGTCCTGACGCTGGCTCAGCCGGGCCTGGAAGTAGGCGCGGCCTCGTGCCGCCGGTGCAGCGTCGGCGTCTGCAGACGGCACGGCGTGCGCCCGACCGGCGAATACCTGCACCCCAAGCTCTACTCGGTCGCGCAGCGCATCGAGTCGCGACACGATCTCGTCGTGGCCCGCGTCCAACCAGGCCACGAGCACCTCGGCTGCCGTGCGATCTCCCGTCGCGGCAACGATCGAGTTGAATCGGATCGGCAGAATCGTGCCGGCATCCGCGTGAGCCGACCTGATCACCTCGTGCTGGGCCAGGACCCAGGTATGCACCTGCGCCACATCACCCTCGCAAGGATGCGGCGCGCAGTTGTGCGCCAGGACACCGATATCACCATGGGTCACCACGGTCACAGACGCAGCGTCGAACCCCGGAGCAGAGACGGAGAGGGGATGGCCGTCGAGCGCGACGCTCGGGACTACGCCGTAGAGATACAGCGCGGTGAGCGCCCCGCCACCCACGTCCGCCATACCAACCTCCGACTCCTAGGAATCCCCGTGAAAGGGCTGCACTGCTTGGTGTTCCTGACTGCGCTGCCCGACGATGACGAGGGTTCCATTCGACTGCACACTCACCGACACCTCAGCATACACGACCACCGGAAGCTCGATGTATCGCGAATAACCCCAGGCACCGGTGAGTAGCAAGCCTCGACCGCTGTCCTCAACGAGCGCTGTCACTGGTGCCTCGCTCAATCGGGTGGGCACGCTCATGATGGCGATGACCGTGTTGCCGTCACATTGCACGTCGCAGGGCTCGCGCATGGACAGCCAGAGCCCCGCCACCGTGCTATCGAGCCACCAGCTCATCGAATGCACGGCACCTGTCAACAGCTCGAACCGGCTTCTCTCGTAGCGGACGGCCGAGGCACCCAGCGCCTGGTCGACCGGGGCGAAATGATCGGCCACCATGCCGGGTAGCGCCCCCGCATGGTTCTCGTCGAGGTCGAGCAGCGCAGCCAGAGTCGCTGACGTCGCCGGACCGCCCGATGCCAGCATATCGAGGACTTGGGCGGTCGAGCCGGAGACCGTCTCGAGCACCCTTGTCAGGGCGACGGCCATGCGCATCGGATCTGCCGGTCGTTGCAGGGCGATCCCTGGCGCCTTTGCCGTGAGCCTGGACTCCCATGCATCAAGGTCGCCGGTGAGCAGCCAGACGCGTCGCAGGGTGGACGTTGAGCGCGTCAGGTACGTCACCACGAGCACGGGCTTCGCCACCACCAGGAACTTGCGTTGCGTCGTCTCGACTCGGCGAACGCTGCCGAGCGGGATGCGCACGCTACCGCGCGTGCTCGCCGCCATGAACTCTAAATGGTGATCGTCCAGGCGCCACCGGCCCATCGCCCACGGCTTGCGCGAACCGGTGCTACACACGCCCGAGGCTACGAGCGGTCCGGTCCCTCCGTCAGCCCAGGCCGACCGAATAGCCATCTTGGCCATCGGCCACCCCTTTCGCGTTGATCAGGCTGGTCACGAGATCATTCACCAGATCGTCGAGCTGGTCGCGAATCTCCTGCGTGGCGTCGGTGACGTCCAGCTCCTCCTTGAGCTCGGCGATCGCCTCCTCAATGTCTGCCATCGCATTTCCGATCCGCTCGACCTCCTCGTCAGTCAGGCTTCCCCGCTCCACGCGCTGCAACGCTGTGTGGGCGAGTACCTCCTGCACGACCTCGACCAGCGCGAACACCAGCCCGAGCAGTCCCTTCCGCAGGTCGTCCCGCTCAACGTTGATCACGAGCTCAAGCTGTCCTCGTGGGACATGGCCTGCCGGATAGCGGTCGCCCAATGCTCGACGTCTTTGCTCACAAAGGCCAGCTCTTGGTGATCGTCGCGACGCACCAAGCACAGCACGTCGCAGTCGCCGAGCGGACCGCTGATAAGCCTTCGCTCGACGGTGACGCGCTCCAGCTCGGTCACCTGGACATCGACCACGCAGCGTCGCTCGAAGTCCGACCAGAATGAGAAGGAGCCATTGGAGATCGCGCCCCAGCCAGGTCGCCAGCCCCCCTCGCCACCACTGTCATGCCACAGCTGGCTCTCCGCGGTCACGTCCGGGAAGGCGATACGCAGCTCCGCTGAGTCGAGCTGCGCGACCCGCACGTCCTGTCGACGCAGGAGGTCGGCGAGGACGGCCTGGAACATCTCCGGCTCACCCGTGCGCACCAGCACAAGGGCCCCACTGGCGTCCGCAAGGCACACCACTTCACTGGTGACCCCGGCCTCGACGATGCTGAACGTGCCGATGGCTGCGACATCGCGCAGCGCCAAACTCACCAGGACCTCGTTCGGGCTGCGGCGCACCAGGAGGAGACGCTGGTCCGTGAGATAGGCACGACCCGGCCGCCACGTGCGCATGATGCCCTCATTGCTGCGGACCATGGCGAACTGCTCGATCACGATGTTCTCGCCGACGGCCAGTCCCAGCTGCGCCGGTCCCCGCTCGAGGGCAGCATCGGCACGCGTCGACTTGTCCCAGTCACCAAACATGCCGTAGGTGTTCATGGTCTCGATGGACGCCAGTGCAGCGTGCAGGCTGAGACCGACGAGCGGGATCCCAGCCACGCTGATGATGAGATCGAGCTTGACGAATACACCGCGGTCCAGCACGCGTTCCAGAAGGTCGCTCATGCCTGCCTTCGTGTCGACTACAGGTTCCACAGTCGTGTCCGTCTGCTGGCTGCTACTGGATTGGAGCTAGGTGTCATACGGCGGGCGGCGCGTACGTATCGTCGCCAGGTTTAGTATGGGCGAGCGCGCTCTGCCAGCCGCAAGCCGGGCAGCCCTCCTCGAGCAACTCGGAGCGGCCAGCGAACCGCTCGTCGCACGCCGGACAGGCGACCTTCGCGATCATGGCGTCCTGCCACGCCGGCACGGTCAAGTCCGTTCCCGCGGGGAACTCAAGTCCGTATCGTGCGGCGGTCTCGAACGACGCCAGAGCGGCGCGCACCTTGATGCCAAGCAGCTCGACGCCCGCGAGCGAGATCAGAATATCGGCGTTGATCACCAGCCCCTTGTCGAGGATCGCGTCGATCACGTCGACGAGCGAGCCGCTCGTGTCGTTGACTGGCTGAAGCTGCATCGTCTTCCCCTTCAACTGGTGCTGTGTGTCCATGCCGTAGTCACGCTAATCGCGCTGCACGGCTGGTCGGCTGGTCATTCGGGTACATCTTCGAATCCGATCTGCTGTCCCATGGTCCGCGAGAAGAGTCGCTCCCAAGACAGCAGGCTTCCCTCGCTGTCGAGGATCACCTCGTACACCCCCACGATGTTCTGGGTGTCGGGCACGCGCCGGAGCTCGGTGACCTCGACCTGCCCCTCCCAGCCTTCCTCGGCACGCTCCAAGGACACGACACTGAGGGCCTCGAAGCCGGTCACGAGCCGGATGTCCTCCTTGATGCCCTTCGCGATCTGCACAATGTTGCGTCTGATTACCATCGTCATTTCCTCTCATATTGGGTTGGCCTTCGCATTCCCCGGACCGGGCTGGCATGCGCCTTCGTCTACGCCCGCCTCCGGCGGCGACCCGCGGGCTGGCTGGCCACGCTGCCGGAGCGTGGCTCCTCCTGACCCGCCGTCCGGCGCTCCTCGATGCCGTCGAGCCGACTCAACAGGACTGCCTCGGCGGCCTCGTATCGCTCGAGCGTGAGCTCTCCAGCGTCCAGTCGTCTCTGGAGGTCAGCCAATGCGGCCCGAATCTGCCCCGGATCGTTGAACTCGCGGTCGGCTTGCTCCACGACCTTGTTGAACACGTAGACCAGGCCTTTCGCAGGCAGCGTCAACGGCCCGAGGAGGATTCCCGTGATGAGGCTCATCTTCTCACCCGGCGCCGGCCGCGCTCGCGCCCACGCCGCGGGAGCGCCGACTCCAGTTGCGGCACGAAGCCGTACGGCGCCGCTGGTGCACCGACTGTCATCACGTAGCGGCCGTCGATGTTACTGTCGTGGGCCTTGACCGCTGCGGTAAAGGCGTCGATTCCGTCGCGATGCACCAGGAACGAGGCGTCGAGCACCATCGTCTCTTCGCCATGCTCGTTCAGGTGGACACCGTCCTGCGCAGCACACTCTTTGAGTGCATTGACGATGTCGTCGCCCTCGGCCAAGCGTTTCGCCGTCAGTGATCGCTCAACTCGCTTGCCGACATCGAGCCGCATGTTCTGCGATGCCTGAGAGGTCGCCAGTCGACGCCGGGCCTCCCGCAGCCACGGGTCAGCGGCCACGATCTCGGCGATGATGGACTTGATGTTGAACCAGCGCACGACGAGGCCGATCTCGACCATGCCGTCGACCCGCTCGATCTGGGCGCGCAGCGGCTCGTAGTAGGTCTCGAGCAGCTCGTCCGCGATCGCATCTCGATTTCGGACGCTGCCGAACCGGGCAGGAAGGACCGCGAACCGCTCCATCAACGCGGTGACCACGGCCTCGTGGCCGAGCACATTTCGCCGGGAGACCTCGTAACGCTCCTTCTGAGCGTCGCTAACGATCACCGTCAGGTCGCGGTAGGCGATCCCGTAGACTGGTCCGTCGCCGTCAACGGACGTCACCCCGGCCAGCGGGCCGGAGTGGTCGCCGCGAACGACGCCGTAGAAGTAGACCGAACTGCCGACAGCCTCGGACATATCAATCCCTTCCGATACTACGCTCGATGGACGCGAAGAGAACCGCTGCGTGCGGATCGAAGGCGCGGTCTCCTCGGTGCTGGCACACGGTCACGAGGGTCGCCCGTGCCTTCGTCAGATCCTCGAAATCGCGGACGGCATCCGGATCGGCAGTTCGGACATCAGGGTGCCGCTCGAGCGCTAGCCCCCGGTACTGGGCCTGCACCGCCGACTCGTCGAAGGCATGCGGGAGGCCGAGGATGACGCGGGCCCGCTCGATCTCATCCGGATGGATCCGGTGCGCGTACACCGTGGCGAAGCTGTACGGCGGCAGTGGACCCACTCGCCGGAAATTGTACCGACCCTCGAGCTCGGCATCGAGGCGATACAACGCCTGGTCGATCCCGGCGACGCCGACGGGATCGACGAGAAGCGCTATGTTGCACACGAGCTCGTCGGAGACGAGTTCGTTGAGATGCACGTCGCTGGCCAACGGTCGCAGGTGCTCGAGGACCACGCTCTCCAGATGGCTACGCCGCTCGTGGAGCATCGCCTCGACCAGCCGGCCAACACCGATCACGGCCTCGGGACGCTGCTCGGCCGGAACTGCGTTGGCTGCAGACTTGGCAGCCAAGACCTCCGGATCGAGGGCGATCTGCGCAAGGTTCTCGCTGAGGTCCCAGGTCGTGGCGATAGCGATCTCCACCGTGCCCGCATGCGCTGCGCAAGCCGTGCGAAGGAGCTGCCCAGACGTGCGTAACAGCGACGTCACGGCATCGTCGTCGTCCATGACGGTGCCGAGCCGCACCGGCAGCAGGCTGCCGCCACTCATGAGCTGCTCGATGACCTTCTGGTTCAGCAGGAGGCGCCCGGTCAACTCGTTCTGCGGAACGTCCTCGATGGCCAGACCTCGGTAGGCGCTGACGAAGGCCACCAGGCCCTCAGCAAGGATCGCCCGCACGGGTTCGAACTGCTCAGGCAGATCGAACCCGTCCAGCGGAGCGGTCCGGTCCTCCGCTGCTCCGATCGCGAACAGATAGGTGCGGCAATCACTCATTCCTTACTCCCGGCCGATGTCGCAGCGTCTCCAGTGCCGCATCGAAGTGCGCTGCCCTCACGGAGAGCTTGGCGCTCTCACTCTCGCCATTGACGATGAATTCGCGTACTGCCGCCATCGTCGCATCGCGGCACAACTCAGCGAGCTCTGCGCCCTGGTACCCATCCGTCTGCTCTGCGAGAGCGTCAAGGTCGACGTCGTCGGCCAGCAGGTCGGTCTGGGTGTGAATACCGAGGATAGCCCGACGGGCCGTGCTGTCCGGAGCACCGATTTCGATCACCATGTCGAATCGACCTGGCCGCAGGATTGCTGCATCGATCATGTCGATGCGGTTCGTCGCACCAAGGACGGTCACGCCGCGAAGGTCCTCGATCCCGTCCAGCTCCGTCAGGACCTGGCCGAGCACTCGCTCCGAGACGTTGTCACCCGACCCGCGTCCACGCTTCTGCGCGATGACGTCGATCTCGTCGAAGAAGAGGATGCATGGTGCTGCCTGCCTTGCCTTCTTGAAGATCTCGCGGACCGCCTTCTCAGACTCCCCGACCCACTTCGAGATCAGCTCGGGACCCTTGACCGAGAGGAAGTTGGCATTGACCTCGTGCGCAACTGCCTTGGCCAGCAGCGTCTTGCCGCAGCCGGGAGGCCCGACGAGGAGGATGCCCTTCGGCGGGCTCACCGACGCCTGTTCGAAGATGTCTGCGTACGTGCGAGGCCACTCGACCGCTTCGCGAAGCACTTGCTTGACGTTCTCTAGGCCGCCGACGTCCGCCCACGTCGTGTCGGCGATCTCGATGAAGAACTCGCGGATCATCGACGGCTGCACCTCCAGCATCGCCGTGGCGAAGTCACCGCCATCCACCGTGAGGGCGAGCAGTTCCTCATCGGGGATCTCGGAGTTCGTGAAGTCGATGTTCGGGATGATTCTGCGCAGCGCGCCCATGGCGGCTTCCCGGCCCAGCGCCTGCACGTCCGCGCCCACGTAGCCGTGGGTCAACGTCGCGATGCGCTCCAGGTCGACGTCATCGCCGAGCGGCATGCCCCGTGTGTGGATTTCGAGGATTTCCCGACGGCCGTTGCGGTCCGGGATCGGGATCACGATCTCCCGGTCGAACCGCCCCGGTCGCCTGAGTGCCGGGTCGATGTTGTCTGGAAGGTTGGTCGCGCCGATGACCACGACCTGCCCGCGGGCCGCGACACCGTCCATCAGGCCCAGCAGCTGAGCGACGACGCGCTTCTCCACTTCGCCCTGCACCTCGGCGCGCTTGGGCGCGATGGCATCGATCTCGTCGATAAAGATGATGCTCGGCGCGTTGGATTCCGCATCGGCAAAGATGCGACGCAGATGCGCCTCGCTCTCGCCATACAGCCGGTGAATGATCTCGGGGCCATTGACGTGGATGAAGTGCGCCGACGTCTCGTGCGCGATGGCACGGGCGATCAACGTCTTGCCGCACCCCGGCGGCCCGTGAAGGAGCACGCCCTTGGGTGCGTCGATGCCGAGCCGATCGAAGACCTCGGGGAAGCGAAGCGGCAGCTCGATCATCTCCCGGATGCGATGGAGCGTGCGTCCGAGACCGCCGATGTCCTCGTAGGAGATGGCCAGGTCGTTGCGCGGCTCGCGGGCCGTCGAACCGGACCCGCCGACGATCTTGACGCGCGTGCCATCCCGCAGGAACACGACCCCCTTGGGGGTCGTGCCCTCCACTTGGAAGTCCTGCGGACGAGAGCCGAAGAGGTTCACCCGTACACGGTCCCCCGTCTGGACGACCATGCCGTCGAGCAGCCGCCCGATGTAGGACCCGTCACGAGCCTGCGACAGGCGTGGTGCTCCGATCATGCTGAGTGTCACGGACCGGGCCACCTCGCACTGCGCCTTGCGCACCTCCACGCGCTCGTCCAGGCCGGCACCCGCGTTCTCGCGCGCGATACCGTCGATCTGCACGATCTCGTTCCCGCGGTCGTCGGGATACACCGGCACGACCTTCAGCACAGCGTCACGAGTGCCCGTGACAGCGACAACGTCGCCGATCTTCACATCCACTCTCGCCATGTCGCTTGGGTCGAGGCGGGCGATTCCGCGTCCGGCATCCTTGGGCAGGCCCTCGGCCACCCGAAGAGTCACGCCGGGACGCTCGTCAGGATTCACCCTGGTCCTCGCCCTCAGCGGCCTTGTCCGCAGCGTCAGGGTCGGGCGATCCCGCCGGCGCTGCCTTCGCGTATCGGATCTGCAGGTAACCGTTGTCGTAACTCTGCTGCGCTGATCCTGGATCGACGGAAGCGGGCAGCAACGTTTCGCACTCATACCGATGTCGATTGCCCTTCGCTTCGACCGCCATTACGTCGCCGTTCAGCTCGACGTGGATGTCACGCTCGGCAACTCCTGGCAGCTCAAAGACGATGAGGATCTCGTCACCCTCGTCGAAGACGTCCACAAGGGGCTCTCTGGTCTCGCTGACGACAACGCCCTCATTGGTCATCTTGACGTTGCCGAACTCGCTCACCACCGGCTCTGGATCCCCTAGGCCGGTTCGGATGGAGAGTCCGTATACACCACGGCCACCGCCGGGGATCGAGAACTGCTTGTTTCGGGACATCCCCGGAGGCCGACCGCCAGAGGAGGAGGATGAGCTCGAGGGCATGGAGTCTGCCGCGTCCTGGAGCGACTGCGCCTGCTCGCTCAGCGTCTGCAGCAACGTGACTAGGTCGGAGACCACGTTTGAAGCGCCCTTGATGCCGGGGGGACGCTTGTCGGGGTTAGTCGTCATGGTGATTCCAATCCACTCTGTGGTTACTGCACGATTTGTCGATCGCCACGTAAAGGTCGAACCACACGCCCTTGTCCGGACCCCGCAGCGCTGTGGTGCCCCAACCCCACGCGCCCGCAGTACCGGCCAGCGGCTCGATCTCATCGTAGCAGGCGTCGTACGCCTCCACGATCGCCAGATCGTACTCGGCAGTGAACGTCCGCCGCCGAGGCTTGTGCGCGAAAGTGGGGCCATCATCGGCCATCGCCCCATCATGGGATCGCTGCATCATCCGGATTGGTATCATCATTGCTGTGCACCTAGTCCAGTCTCGGCCTTTAAGGATCGCGGGCAACCTGACGTCCTGCGCATGACGTCAGTAACGAAGCTCAATCACGTCCCAGGCCCGCGGCGAGTCGCCTCGCTTGTTCGGCTGCTTCTCTCCTATGGAGTTCTCTCCTATGGAGTCGAGCTCCTTATTAAGGCGTGCCATCTGCTGCGCCAGAGTCTCGAGCCGCGAGAGCGCAAGCTGCTCCTTACCACGTAAGATCGCGAGCTGGGCTCGAAGCCTGGCTTCCTCTGCGCTTAACGTACTGAGCTGGAAATAGACCTCATGCTGGCTCCGTCCAGACCGTCTGCCCGCTCCCTTCGCCCGCGCATCGCCCATCGAGGGAACACGTGAGGTACTGCTTCGACCGCGGCCAGCGCCTTGGATAGGCATGGCTAAATCGGGGCTAGGTCGACTGAAGTATCCGCCTGCTCGACAGGGCGCAGTGCAACCTTTGCGCGAACGATGCTCACCAGCTTTTGCCGAACCTCGGACTCGTGGCGATTGGACGCACCACCGCCCGTCGGACGAAGCATGCTCAGCAGCACGTCGCAGCACGTCGACTCGAACCACGGATCATCAGCAACCGAGTGCTTCTCGTTGGCGAGCACCGCTCCGATCATCACGGCGCTTCGCACCGTCGGGACGTGACTATCACCGAGCAACTCTCGGACCTCGCGGACGATTGAGACGATGACTGCCGAGTCGGCCGCGTTAGCACCCGATCGCGCCTTGGTGATCGCTACCTCGGTCTCGAAGTCGAACGTGCTTACGTCCAGGGTCATCATGCGCTGCACGAGAGCGTCCTGCGCTTGGTGGACGCCGGCGTACTCGGACGGATTGCTCGTGAAGATCGCAGTGAAGTCGGGGTGTACCTTGAGGTAGCTCGAGCCGCGTCGACGAGCCGGCAGTACCAGCACGCCCTCCTCAAGTACAGAGAGAAGAATGTTGTTCGCCTCAGGACGCGATCGCGTGAACTCGTCATAGACGAGGGTCAGGCCCTCGCTGCATGCCAGGGTCAGGCGGTTGTCGACCCACGACTCGCGGACCGAGTCCTCCACCTTGCGCACCGAATGGATAAATTTGTCCACGACGCGTTTACGGTCATACCCGGTGGCGCCGCCCACCAGGTCGGAGGTGCCGAACTCGTCGTCACCCGTCATCAACATGACGGGGCGCCCGATCTGCTGGGCGATGTGCATAGCTATTGTGGTCTTGCCCACGCCTGTGGGCCCTGCCAGATGAAGCGGGAAACCCGCTCGGATGTAACTGAGCCCACGCTCGGTTAGGGATTGCACGTACGGGGTGGCGACGAAATCCGGCCGTGGACTCAGCTGCACGATCGATGGCATTAGACTTTTCCTTATTTCCGGGTTCGAAGAGTGGGGATATCCCACGCCCGCCCAGAGGATTGATTGGTTCCTTGCTGTGCCGTGGCCCTATACAGCGAAGTATTTGCCGGTCTCATCATCGCGAGTTACCTCGTGATCAGTCTCATACATTTCCTTGACCGGGCGCTGGAGGACGATGCGTGGAGTGCTGAAGTACTCCTCCATCTCGACGAGCGAGATACCACTCGGGTGGTCCGCTATGAAGGAGAAGATCTCGGCCTTTGTCGGGCGACGATCCTGGGCACCTGCCGCCGGCTTTGACTTCT
Source organism: Acidimicrobiales bacterium (assembly GCA_041688925.1). Lineage (GTDB taxonomy): Bacteria > Actinomycetota > Acidimicrobiia > Acidimicrobiales > UBA10347 > UBA10347. Next base: position 24,219 of record JBDNHG010000203.1, read on the forward strand.
TCGGCTCAACAGTCGCCTCTGCCGCCGGCTTCGACTTCTTCGGCTCAACAGCCGCGTCTGCCGCCGGCTTCGACTTTTTCGGCTCAACAGCCGCGTCTGCCGCCGGCTTCGACTTTTTCGGCTCAACGGTCGTCTCTGCAGCTGGCTTCGACTTCTTCGGCTCTGGGTTCGCATTCCAGCCGCTGCGGATGTCACTGATCGTGAGCAGCGCCGTCTGCAGGAGGCTCGCCGACTGCACGCGGGTCGCGCTGAGCTCTGCAACCGCAGCATCGGTGTCCGCACGCATCTGCGCCACGTCCTCACTCATCGCCGCGATATTTGACAACCGCTCACCCCTATCGACGCTGGCCAACTCCAGGCGGATCACCTGGCCAGCCACTCTTCGCTCAGTTCCTGCGACCAGACTCTCCACGAGCCTTTGCATGTCATGCACTTGGCTAGTCATTGTGAACTCCTACTTGTATGTACGGGATTGGGTACGAGGGGCGTGTTTTGGTGATGTGACCGGAGCGACCGTGGAAATGAGCGGAATCTCACGCGCCCGGAGTCCCGAGACTGGGCTGCGGTCTGCGCCGCAGGCCAATCTCAGGTGAGCTAGCTGATTACGCGTCGACTTCGTCGGCGTCCTTCAGCAGGCCAACGGCCTCCGCATACTTCAGCCACGTGTCGACCGACGCGATGACCACGCGGGCTTCGATAGCGAGCAACTCGATACCAACTAGAGAAACGCGCACCCACGCGTCAACGACGACGCCCTTGTCGAGGATCCGGTCAACAACCTCAACCAGAGTTGATGCACCATTAGTGGTCTGAACAGCCATAGGTAATCTCCTTATATGGTTACGATGTGAGCCTCTGTGGCTCACCGTAGGTGTAAAGTATAGCACTCGCCGAGTGAGCCAGTACGGGAAGTGTTCACTCGTATGGCTACAATTGAGGAGCCATCCGGCCTGCCCTGAGTAGTCAAGTGAGCCAAGGACGTCGGAGGTCTGTCCCCCGGGTTCCGCAGCTTGTGGTGACGGTGACATCCTAGCTGCGGCGCAGAAGTAGGGATTGACCTGGGGGGTTCGCTGCTTGCGCGTGTGTTGACGGGTTAGGGAGGGGTCGGCCACACAGGGGCACTGATACTCCGACTTGTTTGAATAGCGGTCAGCACCAGCGATTCCTGCAGAGTCTTATGGTGTCAGGACGGCACTGTTGCGTTGATCGATCGTGTGTCAGTTCGCGGTCGATTGACGGCCACTTATTCGCTGGTTCAGATGACTACGGCGAGTTCGTCAAATGCCGCGGCTACCCGCGGATGACTAATGGTGTTGGTGCCAAGTTCGTAGTGGCCTCTTCGAATGTTCTGGATGAACGCGTATGACGACCGAGGCGGTTCGGTCGCGTTTTAGTCCGCGCATTGGTCGAAGCCGCGCCTTCAGTCGACCGTGATCGCATTCGACGTGGTTGTTGGCATATTGCTCGGTGTTGTGGAACGCATCGGGAATTTCTATCTCAATCGCTGTCTCTAGCGTCTGGGCCAGATCGGTGATGACCTCGCCGGGTTTACCGTGGGCGGTCAACGCTGCGCCGAAGAATTTGCGGGCTGCCTCGATGTTGCGGCGCGACGATACGAATACATCGATGACTTGGCCGTGTTGGTCAACAGCCCGGTAGACGTATCGCCATTTGCCGGGGACTTTCACATAGGTTTCGTCAACAAACCAACGGCCACCAACCGAATGGCGACACGGCCTAGCCGCGTCAATCAACAACGGTGTGAAACGTTGTACCCAGCGGTAGATCGTGACGTGATCGGCTTCGATGCCTCGCTCGGCAAGGAGTTCTTCAACATCGCGGTAGGAGAGGCCGTACCGCAGGTACCAGCGCACCGCCAGCAAGATCACATCCGGCGGGAACCGGTAACCAGAGAACGCCGAACGACCCACCGGTGAAGTCACTGAACGAGCATCACGCATCGTGACAGCCTCGCTGGCAACCGACCGGATCCACAAACGCAACAGTGCCGCGTCAACACCATCGACACCACCATGCGTATGTTCGGCCGCTTCATCGCCGATAACCACCTCGATGCCGCTGGCGCCGCCGGCATCACCCGAATCCATATCGAAGCGTTCAAACCATGGCTCGCCAATCGGCCTGGCCACAAAGGCAAACCTCAACTGTCGCCGACCACCATCGGGATGCGACTCGGCCATCTTCGAGCCTTCTTCGCTCGCATCATTGAATGGGACTACAACGACGCACCACGACGAGTCCCCGTCCTCGCCGGTGACATACCCATCAAAGACCGGCCGCTCCCCAAATTCCTCGATGACCCATCTTCAGCCAAACTCATGACCGCAGCACGCAACCTCGCTGACCCCTTCGACCGGCTCTGTGTTGAGATGCTCGCCCGAACCGGCATGCGACGCGGTGAACTGCTCGGCCTCACCATCGACGCAATCGTTCAGATCGGCTCCGCGTTCTGGCTGCGAACCCCAGTTGGCAAACTGCACAACGACCGTTACATCCCCCTGCACCCCAACCTCAAAGACCTCCTCGACGACTGGCTCGCTGACCGGCCCAACACGCTCCGCAGCGACCTCATGTTCTGTGACCGCGGCCGACCAATCCCTTCAGATCGAGTCGACCGCGCCGTCCGCCGAGCCGCAACAGCAGCCGGCATCGGCCACGTCCACCCCCACCAGCTCCGACACACCATTGCCACCCTGCTCTGCACCGGTTTCAACCGCGGCATGAGCATCGAAGCCATCGCAGCGCTTCTCGGCCACAAAACGCTCGCCATGACCATGGTCTACGCCCGCATTGCCGACAAGACCGTCGCCGACGAATACTTCGCCGTCACCGAAAAAGTCGAAGCGCTCTACGGTCAGCCCCATCAACTGCCTGCCCACGACGAAGGCAGCGAAATGCGCAATCTACGCAACGAAATGCACCAACGCATGCTCGGCAACGGCTACTGCGCCCGACCCGTCGAACTCGACTGCCACTTCGAGTCGATCTGCGAATCATGCACCAACTTCGTCACCACCATCGAATTCAAACCCACCCTCAAACGACAACGCGACGACGCCCACCACAAAGGCCAAATCGGCCGCCAAAAGATCTTCGACGGACTACTCAACCGACTCGACGACGACAAAGCAAGCTAAACCGCAACCAGCACTTGACACCGATCACCCATATATCACTTGACACCGATCACCCATATATCACTTGACACCGATCACCCATATATGCCGCCGCCCGTTTCAATATCTCATTCTCGGTCTCGAGCACCCTGGCCCGCCGACGCAGATCGACCAGGCCTGACCCCCGTCATCAATGTCGGCCTGTTTCAACCAGTTGTAGATCGGCGCGTCAGACACACCGAAATCCTTCGCCAACTACTGCTCAATCGAAGCATCACCCTTCCGGGCGACCCTAACCACGTCCTCGCGGAACTCTTTCGGATACTGCTTTCCCATGATGTCCATCCTTGCCGAGGCCAAAGCCCCAAATCAGGAACATCAACCAAACCGGAACCTGTCAAGGGTTGGTTGCGAGGTTTTCTAGTTTTCTGTTTGGACGGTTGGCTTGTTGATCCAGGCTTCGACGGGTGGTGTCTTGGCGGCTGGTGGTCGGTGTCGGAATCGTTCGGGGTTGGCTGTGTAGGCGGCGTCAAGGACGGCCTGTCGGGCGGCGATGATGGGGCTGGTGGTGCCGGCGTGAACATCAGCGGGGTGTAGATACGCAATACCGGAGTGGTAGTGGGTGTGGTTGTACCAGGCGACAAACTCGCGCATCCAGGCCCGGGCCTGATCGAGGGTTTCGAACCGGTCGGGGTAGTCGGGCCGGTACTTGGCGGTTTTGAAGTTGGCTTCGGAGTACGGGTTGTCGTTGCTGGTTCGCGGCCGCGACAGGCTTCGGGTCACGCCGAGGTCTTCGAGGAGCTCAGCGATTGTTGTCGAGGTCATCTGCGCGCCACGATCGGAATGCAGCGTCAACTGGTCAGCGTCGATGCCTTCGCGTTTGCAGGCGGTTTCGATGAGCGCTTTGGCGACCTTGTCGGACTCGGCGGTGTCGATCGACCAGCCCACGATTTTGC
>JBDNHG010000204.1:0-4170 GCA_041688925.1 Acidimicrobiales bacterium
CGCGGCGCCACCGACGGACGCCAATTGGTGATCAGCACATCGGCATCGGCCAACAGTTCGAACAAGGCGCTGATCCCTGTTTCAGACTTCAGGTCGAGCGCGACGCTCGTCTTGTTGCCGTTCGCCGCCTTGAAGAGTAACGACGAGTCTCCGAACGGTTTGCCGAAGCGTCGGTAGGGGTCCCCACGCGGCGGTTCTACCTTTACTACGGTTGCCCCGAGGTCCGCGAGCATCATGCCCGCCATTGGACCCGACAAGAAACTTGCCGCTTCGACGACCTTTAGACCAGTCAGTGGTGCCACGTCGCTCTCCCCTGGCCGCCGTCGGCGACCCGCAATCGTTGGACCTTTTCAGCGTAGTTCCGAAGGCACTATTCGGAAGAAATTTGTCCCCAAGAGGCAACAACGACGCTCAGCAGCCCCAGTAACAACACTGGCAACAGGCTGAGCTTGAGGATGTCACACCCACCCAATACATTCAACGAGTTATGTCTTGGTCCGCCGTTCTCGTTGCATGCTTCATCGCAACCCAAGCATCGATCATGTCGATGCTCGTAACGAGCGGTCTCTACAGCGAACTGTTCGGCCGCCATCGCCGCATCGCCCGCGCCGTCGACACCTCACGACTGCTGCAAGCAGCGAGCGAAACCGAGTGGGTCGAGAACCACGAATTCTGGGAACTCGGCCAAGTCGAAGAAGTCGCCTTCTGAACCAACGCCTCCACTGGCTAGGTTCACACCATGGTTTCTGAGATCTTCAACGCCGACCTCTGGTCAGACGTATCCGACTTCGACTTCACCGACATCACGTACCACCGGGCAAAAGACGTCGCTGCAGTTCGTATCGCGTTCAACCGGCCCGAGATACGCAACGCGTTTCGCCCTCACACCGTCGACGAGCTATACAAAGCGCTCGACCATGCACGCCAGAGCAGCGACATTGGTTGTGTGCTGTTGACCGGCAACGGCCCATCACCCCGCGACGGCGGCTGGGCATTCTGCTCGGGCGGCGATCAACGCATCCGCGGCAAGGACGGCTACCGCTACACCGAGGGCAACGCCGAAACCGCCGACGCCATCGACCCCAGCCGCAGCGGACGACTGCACATCCTCGAATGCCAACGCCTCATCCGGTTCATGCCCAAGGTCGTCATCGCCGTAGTACCGGGTTGGGCCGCCGGGGGCGGGCACAGCCTCCATGTCACCTGCGACCTCACCATCGCCAGCGAAGAACACGCACGCTTCAAGCAGACCGACACCGACGTCGCCAGCTTCGACGGCGGCTTTGGTTCGGCATTACTTTCACGCCAGGTCGGACAGAAGATCGCTCGCGAGATCTTCTTCCTCGGCCGTACCTACTCAGCCGCCGAAGCCCACGCCCAAGGAGTAGTCAACGCCGTCGTGCCCCACGACCAGCTCGAAACCGAAGCCCTGCAATGGGCACGCGAGATATGCGGCAAAAGCCCAACAGCGCAACGCATGGCAAAATACGAGCTGAACATGATCGACGACGGGCTCGTCGGCCAACAAATCTTCGCCGGCGAAGCCACCCGCTTGGCCTACATGACCGACGAAGCCCAAGAAGGACGCGACAGCTTCCTCGAAAAGCGCGACCCCGACTGGTCACCATTCCCCTACCACTATTAGATTTTTGCGACCTTCGTCGCACCCTGCAGCACGCCGCTCTGGTCGCCTCCTGCGTCGGCTCTTGTCGCTCGTCCCTCGCTCCCACCCGGGTCGCGCTGCATGTTGACAGCCGACATTGATAGGCGCCGGTGCACCCTGCGCACGTTGGCCTGGTCGGCGGCGAGGGCTCCGAAAGAGGAACTAGCGGGGTGCGGAAAAACACATGCCGCACGTCTCGACGACCATTCATCACCGCTCGCGTCGTTCTCGAAGCCGCCATTCCGAGCCAAGGAGTATCGAGGGACTGCCCGCACGGGACGAGCAATTGGCCTGGCGAAGCCAGACAACGCGGAGCCCCCACGAACGGCTCCGAAGGAGGAACTAGTTGCTGCGGATCGAGACTCCTCCATCGACCGGCAAGATGGCGCCGGTCGTGAACGATGCAGCGGGCAAGACCAGCGACAAGATCATGTGCGCAACCTCTTCGGGCTGCCCATAACGGCGCAGCGCAGTGCGGCGGCGGGCGTAGGTCTGCTTGTGTTCATCCTTGATCCCGGCCGTCATCGCAGTATTGATTGGTCCCGGACAGATGCAGTTCACCGTCACACCCTTTGGGCCGAGTTCGACCGCAAGCGACTTCGTCAATCCAACCACGGCGTGCTTGCTAGCGGTGTAAGGCGACGCCGGCGCTGTTGCGGCGAGTCCTTCGGTCGACGCGATGTTGACGACCCGCCCGTCCCCGTTGCGAACAAGATCGTCGAGACAGGCAGCGATCAGCTGCACCTGGGCATCGACATTGACAGCGAAGGTCAGCCGCCAGGCATCGTTGAAGCCCTCGTCGCTGAGCTTGACCGGGAATGACACGCCAGCGGCGTTCACGATGATGTCGACCGGCCCGAATGCACTGTGGGCGGCTGCGGCGACAGTGTCTGCTGCGGTCGACTTCGACAAATCAGCGACACACGCGGTGATGGATGCTCCATCGGGAAGTGACGCGATCAGCTCGTCGAGACCGTCGCTGTTGCGGTCGACCGCAAGCACCCATGCGCCCTCGTTGCTCAACAGAATCGCGGTTGCGCGGCCCATCCCCGATGCCGCGCCGGTGACAATTGCCACCCGACCTTTGATCGAGCGGCTGAGCTGCATCTGTGATTCCATCTCCAGACACTAGATTCTTTGGTGAAGTTACACCTCACTGAGAGCTCCCATGGGAACAGCCGAGATCCTGATCGTCTTCAGCGCCTTGATGGCCCTCATCGCGCTCGTCACGATTGGCATCGACTGGATCAGCAAGCCACTCAAGAATCGGCGATTCATTCCGCGCATCTATCGATTCGACGATGAGAAGTTGCCAGTCGACGCGTACGGCCACACAGACTTCGGCACTGACTTCGACGACCCGGAACCTGTGCCGGCAGCCGCACAGAGCGGGACACAACCTCGCCCGGTAGCTCAGGTTGAAGCAACCGCCGTGCACCGCCAGCCGATACCCCCCCCAGACAGCGCTTCCTCAGACAGCGCTTCCTCAGACAGCGCTCCCTCAGCCAATGCATGCTCAGTCGGTGGCTGCCCCGTTGCTGCCTGCGCACGCCGCTCACACTCGCACCGCGTTTTCCGACAGCCTGGCCCCCGCGGCCCCGCCCGAGCATGGCGAGATTGCCGGAACAGGTGAGCAGCCGTCCACTGCGGCAGCGGTTCCATGGGAACCAGGCATGCCCCTCGACACCAGCATCGATGACCGCAAGCCAAGTCTCGCGGCCAAAGCAGAACGCTTCTGGATCACGACTGCAAGATTATTCAGCTCATCTCACTTCGACGATGAAGATCTCGCACGGATGGCAGCCGGCAAGGCGCCGCGGCGAACCAATCCTCGTAACGGCAAGACCGAAGCCATGCAGCTCACGGGCCTCCGGCGCGCATCAACCAATACCGATGTGCGCATGCGCTGGCCCGACGACTCGGTCGACCCGTGGAACGCATCATGACAGCCAGCCTGGCCGCAGCGTTTCGCAACGGCAATGGCCGCAAGGTCAAATGGCAGGGCAACGTTGTCTACTCCATGGTGCACATCGGCATCAAAGAAGGCGATGTCATCGACGTCACTCGGGTGTCTACTTCAGCCACCCGAGCCCAGGCGCTCAAGGTCGCTGTCGACAAAGGAAACGTGCGCGCCAACGGAGTGCTCGTCCCTACCGCTGCGATCTGGACCCACACCTCACCTGAAGTGGCCTCATTGCAGATCGTTGGACGGCGAGCACGGTCGGTCGATATCTGGAATAGCTGGTCCTTCGACGGCGTCGACTCCGCATGGTTGGGCAATGCCGGGATGCTGGTCGAAACCAACGGCGACGACCACCTGATTTATTGCAGCGACGGGGTGGGCGACGCAACGTTTGACGACCTGGTCGTTGAGCTGCGCGTGCGCCGTGGCTGAACGACCCGCACATCCCCTGCTGCTCGACGACGAACTGGTCGCGCTACGCGACATCGGCGTCGAGAAACGGTTCCTTCCTGGCGAGCGACTGGTTCGCATCGGCGACATCTCC
>JBDNHG010000205.1:0-11244 GCA_041688925.1 Acidimicrobiales bacterium
CGATCACGTCGTAGCCGACCCCGAGGGCTCGCGGCACGGCGAGCCCAATGCTCGAGAAAACGAGCGCGCCAAGAAGCGGCTGCCAGAAGATCGGAAGTCTCAATGCGCGAAAACTTCGCTCGGCGGCGAACAAGCCCTTCGCGACAATGACGGCGACGAGACCGCTGGCGACTCCGAGCACCGCATAGAGCGGAAGCACGTCGAGGCCCGCATAGTCATGCGGTGGCACCACGAACAGTGGGCCGGTTCCGAAGATGGCCGAGTGAATGCCACCGGCAATCGATGTCGCCACCACGAGCGGTATGAGCGTGCGCATCGACAGTTCGAACAGAAGCAGCTCGACGGCGAACAGGATTGCGGCCAGAGGTGAACCAAACGTTGCCGTCATGCCCGCAGCGGCTCCGGACGCGAGCAGGATCTTGCGTTCGGAGGGGGTAACCCGCAGCACCTGGCCGACCAGCGAACCGATCGCTCCGCCGGTCACGATGATCGGCCCCTCAGCGCCGAACGGGCCACCGGTGCCGATGGCGATCGCGGCCGAGAGCGGTTTGGCGATCGCCGCCCGCGGTGGGATGCGGCTTTGGCGGCGAAGCACAGCCTCCATTGCCTCGGGGATGCCGTGGCCGCGGACGATCGGCGCGACGGTCGCGATCGACGCCACGATCAGTGCGCCGATTCCGGCCACGATCGGCAACCGTGGCGAAGCTTCGAGAGTGGATAACGACGGGATCTCACCCCATCCCCAGGCGCCCAACAAGGCGACATGAGTGATCAGGCTGATCATCCGGACCAACAGATACGCTGCGCCGCCAGCAACACCACCGACGATGGCTGCGAGGCTCACGAGGAACAGCAGCCGACGTGATGAGGACATATCCGCCATCAGACGGAGCCGTGCTGGACTGGACAGCTGCCGAGTCCAGTGGAGATCACGATCGAACACTACCGTTGTCGCTCACGCGGAGGTTTGTCTGGACGTGCAGCCGGTGTGACCGAGCGGCGACCGCATGCGCCATCAGGCGAGGGTCAGCCGCCGATGAGGGTGCCCGAGGTCAGCGCGGCCGCCCGTCGGCGACGGGGTGCGCTTCGAGGCGGTAGGACCGGAATGGGATGCGGTGGCCGCCTTCTGGCATCGCGTACTGCTCGATGCGGTCCTCCATAGCCGATGCCAGTTGCTGTCTGCCAGCGTTTCTCAACGCTGCGATGGTGGGACCCCAGGGTGTCGCTCCGGTTTGGGCGAGAAATCAGGGTTTGAAGTCGGCAATGTCGACATCATGTTCGAGCATCGTGACCGCGACGCTTTCGAATCCGGCCTTATGGGCGGTGGAACGAAGGAATTCGTCCGCGTCGGCCGGCGTCGCTTGTCGAACCGATGCCGCAAGTGATGGATCGAGCGCAGCGAGCAACTCGAGTTGGTTCTCGATGTAGGGGTTGTGACCCGGTGTTGCCCACACCGTGGTGATCAATACGCCGGTGGGTCGAAGCACTCGTGTTGCCTCGCTCATTGCCGCAACAGGATCAACAAAGAACTGGAATCCCTGCTGGCAGATCACGTGGGTGAATGTGTTGTCGTCGAATGGCAAATCCTCGCTGGGCGACTGCACCCACTCGACGCCGCTGTCGGTGCTGGTGCGTGCAATTTCCAACATCGTCGCGCTTATGTCGGCACCGACGAGTCGCCCGTTCGGTTTGACCAGCGCAGCGGCGTGTCGGGCGACCAGGCCGGTGCCACATGCCAGATCGAGCACGACATCACCAGCACTGATCAGCGCTCCTGTGGCGAGGAGTCGCGCCGACTCCTCCATGAACACGTGAGTAAAGGACTCATAGGCAGTCGCCTGATGCTGAGCCAGTTGGAAGCTTGAGGGCATAACACCCCCCGATCTTTCGTGGTATGTCGAACCTTACGTCTCAGAGCGCTACAGCGAAGTGCGACAGAATTTCATTGTGTCCAAGCATGAACGACGGCAAGCGGCACCTGAACTGGTTCAGGGGGAAGATCGTCTCCGAACACGTCGCGAAGTAGACCATGCACGACGGGATGAAGCCGTTGTTCGACGAATCGATCCCAGTGCTCTTGCGACTCCCACACATCGATGTAACGCAGGCCGCCTTCGGCACGTTCGATTGCGAGGTGCACGACCAGTCCGGGGGGAGCCTCATCGCCGAGGCCGTCCGCGATTCGACCGTAAAAGGCGGCATCGATTGGCACATCTTGAGTGAATGCATAGGTGTCAGATCCACGCCCGTCTGGCACCTCTACTTTTGGCGCTGCGCGATGCATCGACGATCGAACCCGAGGCCAAGGCGGTGTGGCAAGAGATCAGCGAACGACGAGCAGCGAACATGCGCCTGTTCGCCACCGACCTGGAATTGGTCGGAGGGCTTCGTTCCGGACTCTCGGTCGCCGACGCCGCAGACACCATATGGGTCACCAACAGTGCCGAGGTTTATGTGCTGCTCACCAGCGAGCGGGATTGGTCACCGCTGCGCTACGAACGATGGCTGGCCGACACCTGGTCTCGCCTCATCTTGCCCGACAACTGACCGCACGACCTGCCAAAGCCCGACGATCAGGCTTCGCTCGGGCAGTTGCGCAGGGCCGGCGTCGCAGGCCCGGCATCGCTGTTCATGATGGTTGCTGTTCAAGATGGTTGCTGTTCAAGATGGCTGGGCAGCCGCGTCGCGGCTCAGACCGACCGTGTGGTCCAGAAGGAACTCGACGATCGCGGCAAACGGCCGACCCCGGCGATCGGCCGCGGCGTTGCCGTCGAGAACGACGTGAACGAGATCGATGATCAACTCAGGATCGGTCGACTCGTCAAACGATGGCCGAGCAGCGGCCAAGAAGGCCGGTCCGACCCAGTCATACACATGGTCATAGAGCTCGCGTAGCGCTGATGACTCGTCGATCCGGGCCAACACATCGATGTGTGCCGACCGGTACGGCTCGATGGTCTCGAGAATAGCGACGAGACGTTCGCGCGCCGGCATCTGCCCACGCGCCTCGACCGAGTCACTCATCGAGTCGATGAGGTCGGTCAGCGCAGCCGCGAAGAGGTCGTCCTTGCTCGCGAAGTACCAGTGCACGGCATTCGATGTGACCCCAGAACGGCGTCCGACCTCGGCCACTGTCGTGCCGTCGTAGCCGTTTTCGAGGAACAATTCGGTCGCAGCGGCAACGATTGTCTTGATGCGCTCGGCGCGTGGGATGGTCTGCCGGTTCCGGGGCACGGAACGATTATGACGCGACCGTGCTGGTGAGCGTGCCGATCCCTTCGATCTCAATCGACACGACATCGCCGTCTTCGAGGAACCGACGCTGGCTGAACATGCCCGAGCCGGCGGGTGAGCCGGTGCAGATCACATCGCCGGGGTACAGGGTCAGGTAGCTCGACACATACGACACCAGCTCGTCGACCGAGAAGTAACACTCGGATGTGCGGGCATCTTGGCGCAGCTCGCCGTTGACCGTTGTGCGGATTCTGACATCGTCGGGGTTGATGGCATCGGTGGTCTGGAGGCATGGGCCGAGCGGTTTGAAGGTGTCAAAGCTCTTGGCGATAGCGATGTCGATTCCGGGGCCGCGCATGGCCTTGAGTTGCAGGTCGCGGCTCGATACGTCGTTAGCGATGGTGAAACCAGCGATGTGCTCGCGAGCTTGACCGAGGTCGATGTCGGTAGCGGTCTGTCCGATCACGATGGTGAGCTCGCCTTCGTAGTCGAGATCTTTTGGTGCTCGCCGGGGGCGCTTTATCTGACCGCCGGTCCCGATTACTGCACTGCTCGGAGCGATGAAGAACGACGGCCGTTTCGGAGCGGTGAGTGGGCGGCCGTGCTCGCTGTCTTCGCTCACTTCCTTGGCGTGGCTCGGGTAGTTCAAGCCGATGAACACGACCTTGCCTGGGCGAGGTATCGGTGCGCGAAGCTCGGCGTCGCCCAGAACAATTGTTTCGAGTACAGCAACGCCGTCGAGCGCTGCGAGCCCCGACGCTGCGAGCAGTGCTCCGAGATCTGGCTCGGGCACGTCGAGCAGTTCGAGCGTGTCATCCGAGATTGCTCTGGCGATGCCCCGTGAGGTCGTATAGAGCTTCATCCATATCTCCTTTGTAGTGTCTCCTCTGGAGAACTGAAGTGACCGTATCCATCTCTTGACTCTCGGTCAAGACTTTGTTCTACTACGGCGATGCGGCTGTCTGACCTCGTCTCCAACGTTGCGCACAGCGCACCCGATCGTGCATTGATCACGATGGGTGATGTGCGCCTGAGCTATGGCGAGGTTGCCGATCGAGCGAGCACGGTGGCCGCAGCACTGCGGTCGTCGCACGTCGGTACGGGCGATCGAGTGGTCGTGCTGTCGCGGACAACGCCCGAGTTCTTCGAGCTCATCGTTGGCGCAGACATGGCGGGCGCGGTGATCGTCGCCCTGAACTGGCGCCTCGCTCTCGACGAGATGAGATCGATCGTCGATGATTCGGGTGTAACGCTGATCGTTGCATCAGACGAGTACCGCTCGAACGCTGCGCAGCTCGCCGACGAGGTCGATTCGGTAGAGCTGGTCGTGATCATCGGTCCCGAATATGAAACGTGGCGTTCGGCGGACGACCCGTTGGGAACCAGCGCTGTGGATGCCCAAATCGTGGATACTGACCGCTCGGACGCCGCGGTCATGCTCCAGCTGTACACCTCGGGAACCACCGGTACACCAAAGGGTGTCATGTGCTCGGCCGCTGCGGCAGAGTTCACCCTCCCCAAGGTTGCCGAATCGTGGGGGTTTGACGAACACACGGTTGCGCTCGTGCCGATGCCGCTGTTCCACATCGGAGGAATTGGGTGGTCGCTGGTGGCGATCCAGGGCGGGGGGCGCCTGGTGCTGCTCGATGCGCCATCGGCGGCCGACATCCTCGACGCCATCGAACGAGAGCGGGTCACCGACATCATGGTGGTGCCGGCGCAGCTGCCACCGCTGTGCGATGAGCTCGAGAAGCAGCCGCGCGATCTTTCTTCGCTGCGAACAATTACCTATGCCGCATCGCCAATTGCCCAACCGGTGCTGCTGCGCACGATCACGACGTTCGGTTGCGCGCTTCGCCAGATCTATGGGCAGACCGAGTGTTTCGGCCCGGTTTGCCAGCTCGAGCCCGACGACCACGTACCCGAGGCCGATGATGTTGCCCCGCAAGATCACCTTGCGTCGTGCGGACGGCCGGTCGCGTGGGCCGAGGTCGCCATTGTTGACCCTGAGACAGGTGAGCCGGTTCCCGACGGCGAACGGGGTGAGCTGTGGACTCGCTCGCCGCAGAACATGATCGGCTATTGGGGCCGACCCGACCAGACCGCCGACACGATCCGCACTGACGGCTGGCTGCGCACTGGCGACATCGCCGAGATGCGTGGTGGCTACGTCTATCTGGTCGATCGGCTCAACGATCTGATCATCACCGGCGGAGAGAACGTGTTTCCGGCCGAGGTCGAGCGGGTGCTGATGGACCACCCTGCGGTCGCAGACGTCGCCATCGTCGGCATCAGGCACGAGCGCTGGGGCGAGACCCCGAGCGCAGCGGTCGTCGTGGCAGCCGATGCCGAGGTATCTGCGCCCGCTCTCATCGAGTTCTGTCGTGAACGGCTCGCTCACTACAAATGCCCGACATCGATTCACTTCGTCGATGCGATTCCACGAAACCCGACCGGCAAGATCATCCGTCGCGGCGTCCGCGACCAGCTCGCCGCCGTGCAAAGGTAGGCACATGCCCTCTCCATCGAAGCTCGCCCACGTCGTCTGGCGCACCGCCGATGTCGAACGAATGGTCTCGTGGTATTGCACGGTGCTCGGCGCCAAGGTCGTGTTCCAGAGCCCCGAGCTGGCGTTCATCACCTATGACGACGAACACCACCGCGTGGCGTTCGTGAACGAGGCGTCAGAAGCTGAACCCGATCGAAGCGCACGCGGTCTGCATCACGTTGCGTTCACCTATGACGCGCTCGATGACTTGCTCGCGGTCTACGACGAGTTACGCAATGACGAAATCGTCCCGTACTGGACGATCAACCACGGCCCGACGACCTCGTTCTATTACCACGACCCCGACGGCAACTCGATCGAGCTGCAAATCGACAACTATCCCGATCCGCAGGTGCTCGGCAACTGGTTCCGCACCGGCGCATTCATGCAAAATCCCATAGGCGTCGAGTTCGACCCTGACGACCTGCTCGCTCGGCGCCGTGACGGTGAACCTGCGACTCGGCTGGTTCATCGCAGCGACACGCCAGACGACTTCGTCGCCGCCAACTCGTGACCCCAGACTCCGTCACTACCGACCTCATAAACACAGTGCCGGTGGCGATCATCGGCGCTGGTCCGGTGGGTCTGACCGCAGCGATGGCGCTGTCTCACCACGGGGTCGAAACGATTGTCTTCGAGCGACACGCAGCGGTGGTCGATCATCCCCGCGGCCATGTCATCAACGCTCGCTCTATGGAGATCTTTCGCCGCTGGGGACTCGACGCAGAGATCGGTGGCCACGCGCTCGACGCTGACACGGCACGCCGGATCTCCTGGGCGACCTCACTGGTCGGAGACGAGATCGGGCGACTCGACACGCCCGCACCTCCGGCCGAGGCGAGCCCCTGTGAGCTGGTGTCGTGCCCTCAGGACCAAGTAGAGCAAGTCCTCCTGGCAGCGCTACATGACCGTGGTGTCGACGTGCGTTACGCAACGGAGATCACCGACCTGGCGGCAGTGGAAGCGTCCGAAACCGCCCGGTCAGGCATCGTGCTCACGACCGCAGCCGGCGACCAAGTCGAGGCGCGTTATGTCATCGGCGCCGACGGTGCGTCGTCTCGGTCACGGCGACGGCTCGGCATCGACATGACCGGCCCACCGCTGCTCGGCAACCAGGTCAACATCTCGTTCGAAGCCGACCTGTCAGGGCTTGTAGGCGAGCGTTTGGCGCTGCTGACGTGGATCCTGCATCCAAAGGCGCCCGGCGTCTTCATCAATATGGGCGAGGGTCAACGCTGGGTCTTCAACATGGGCTATGACCCCGAGCGAACGCCGGCCGAGTCGTTCACCCAGCAACGGTGTGCCGAGCTGTTGCATGTCGCAATCGGCGTCGATGTTGTCCCGGTGGTGCGGTCGGTGCGGTTCTGGCGCATGGCGGCGCAGGTGGCTGACACGTACCGCAGCGGCGATGTGTTCCTCTGTGGCGACTCGGCCCATCGGTTTCCCCCAACAGGCGGGCTCGGCGCGAACACCGGTATTGCCGATGCGCACAATCTGGCGTGGAAGCTGGCCCAGGTGCTCGACGACACAGCGGCGCCGTCGCTGCTCGACTCGTATGAAGCCGAGCGCCGACCGATCGCTGTCGCCAACTCAGCATGGTCTCTCGAGAACTCAAAGAAGATCACCGAGACCGGCGTCGGCCCCTTCGCCCGGGCGACAGGAAAGACACTCGCTGCCGGAGGCGTCGAGGCCGATGCTCTGCGCGTACGTATCCGTTCATCGATCGATGATCAGCTGGCCCACTTTGCCCACCTTGGCCAAGACCTTGGCTACTGCTACGGCTCGAGTGACATGGTCATCGGCGACGGCCCACCGCCACCACCGTTCGACGACGTCACGTTCGTCGCCACGACCCATCCTGGTGCACGGCTGCCGCATGTCGAATTGTCCGACGGGCGCTCGTCACTTGACGTGGTCGGCTCGCGTTACTGCCTGCTCGTTGCCGAAGGCACACTTGTGCAGCCCGGTGCGACGTTGTCAGAACAAGCCAAAGCGCATGGCGTCGAGGTAGCGGCGATTGACGATGCCGCATGGGCGTCGCTCCCCGGCATGGCCGGCCATGTTGCGCTTCTCATCAGACCCGACGATCACATCGCGATGCGGGTGGTCGATTTCGACGCCGATGTGTGGCACACGATCCGGTCGATTGTCAGCTGCGTTCAAATCGATTGATCACCGCGATGTAGCGTGCACTCGTGTCAATAGAACCACATTATGACCCCGAAATTCGAGCGCTGACCGAGGCCGGTCCTCGGCTTGGAACCGTCGACGAGCGCACGCTCGCCACCGTCCGCGACAACCGTCTACTCATGAATGATGCTGTCGAGCTGTCCGACGCGGTCACGAGAACCGACGTGACTGTTCCCGGCGTGCCCGGCGGTCCCGATGTGCGATTACGGATCCATCGCCCCGTAGGCGCCGACACCGACCTGCCGGCGTTGTACTGGATGCACGGCGGCGGCTACGTGCTCGGCGCGCCCGAACAAGACGACATGCGCTTCGATCGCTGGTGCCAGCGTTTCGACATGGTCGGTGTTTGTGTGCAATACCGGCTCGCACCAGAAAATCCGTATCCGGCGGGGATCGACGATGCGTACGCGGGCCTCAGCTGGCTGAAACAACACGGTGCCGAAGTTGGGATCGATGCCGATCACATCGGTATCGGTGGGCCGAGCGGTGGGGGAGGACTTGCCGCAGCGCTTGGGCTCGTGGTTCGCGACCGAGCCGAGTTTGCGATCGACTACCAGATGCTCATCTACCCAATGATCGACGACACCCAGACGACGGTCTCGTCGCAGTGGGATGTTCCGGTGTGGAATCCAGCGTCCAACCGCTTTGGCTGGACGTCCTACCTCGGCGAACTGTACGGAACCAATGACATTCCGCCGCACGCAGCGCCGACACGTGCCACCAATCTTTCTGGATTGCCGCCGACCTACATCATGGCCGGCACGCTCGATGCGTTTGTCGACGAAGACATCGACTACGCGACGCGGCTGAATCAGGCCGGCGTCGCGGTCGAGTTGCACCTGTACCCGGGTGCCCCACACGGTTTCGACGGATTCGCCCCATCGGCTGCGATCTCACGCCAAGCCCGAGCCGACATCAACAACTGGCTCGGCCGCCAACTGGCCTGCGGTTCCACCTGATACGGCGCCTCGATAAGGCGACGGTCGAGGGGCGAGCGGACCGCTGTTCACGCCCATGCCGATCCTCAATCCGGATGGTGGCTCGTGCACCTCGGTCAAGTACCTTCGTACGGTGGCAGCGGTTGAGCGACGATCCGGTCAAATGCGGTTCGTCGGGTTGGTTCTTGCGCTGGCGATCATGAGTTCGTGCGGTTCTTCCTCAGACCCAGGCGCCTCGGTCGAGGAAGCCACGACGGCAACTTCATCTCCTACGACAGATCCTGGGCCCACTGCGACGTCGGCACCGGCCGCCAGAGACTCGCCGACCGTGCTTGCGAGGCCGTCCGTCCAAGCCAGCTATGTGATCAGCGATTTCGATGACCCAGAACTCTTGCCGCTCGGCGAAACCGTCTTTGTGGCCCAGTGCGCCGGATGCCACGGAAGTACCGGTGGGGGAACCGAGCGAGCGCCGAGCCTGGTCGGTATCGCAGACAAGCAGCCAGACCGTCTCGTGCACATCGACACCGTTACGTACGGCACCGGCGAGATGCGACCACGCCCGGGTTGGCTGACGCCCGAGGAGGTCGACGCCGTTGTCTCCTACCTACGACTGACGTTCATCGCCGAACCGGTCGCCGGCGACGACTGAGAACTGTCACGAGGCGTAACGACGTAGTACCCGCCGACCCAGGCTCGTCTTGTGGACCTCATCGGCGCCGTCGTAGATGCGGGCGGCGCGTTCGTGGCGGTACCAGTACGCCAGGACCGTGTCATCGGTGACGCCGAGCGCTCCGTGCACCTGAATCGCAGTGTCGACTGCTTTGAGCATGGTGTTGGCGACCTCGAACTTGATTGCCGAGATCTCATCGCGTGCGATCTTGGCACCGTGCTGGTCGATCATCCACGCACAGTGAAGCGTCTGCAGCCGTGCGCCTCGGATCTCGGCGTCGAGCTCGGCCGCCCAGTGCTGAATGACTTGCCGATCGGCAAGCGTGCTGCCATCGATGTCGATGACTCGCTGGTTCGCTCGCTCGCACATCATGTCGAACGCACGGCCGGCGATACCGAGCCAACGCATGCAGTGGTGAATACGTCCGGGGCCGAGCCGGTCCTGGGCGATCAGGAAGCCGGATCCTTCGGGCCCGAGCAGATTTGTCTTGGGTACGCGGCACGACTGGTATGCGACTTCGCCATGGCTGGCGTGGCCCGAGCCGGCGTGACCCATCACGCTGATATTTCGGACCAGATTGAACCCCGGTGTGTCGGTTGGAACGATGATCATGCTGGCCCGCTGGTGAGGCGGGGCCTCGGGATTGGTAACAGCCATGACGATGGCGAACGATGCTCCGTCCGCCGATGACGTGAACCATTTCTGGCCGTTCAGTACGTAGGCGTCGCCATCGCTCACTGCGGTGGTGGCCAGGAGCACGGGGTTCGATCCTGCGGTCTCGGGCTCGGTCATCGAGAAGCAGCTTCGGATCTCGCCGGCGACGAGTGGTTGGAGCCATCGATCCTTCTGTTCGGGTGTGCCGTACTTGTGCAGGATCTCGACGTTGCCGGCATCAGGAGCTTGGGTGCCGAACACGGTCATGCCGAGCGGACTGCGACCGACCGCCTCGGCGAACAGACCGTGGTCGACCATTGACAAACCCAGGCCACCGAACTCGACAGGATGGTTCGACGCCCACAACCCCATCTGCTTTACCTTGACCTGCGCGGCGGCAACTCTTTCGGCGAGCGTGTTCGGGTCGCCGTGCAACATCTCACCCTCGAGCGGGATCACCTCTCGGTCCATGAACTCGCGGATCATCGCAAGACGGACCGACATCTCTTCGGACACTTTGAAATCCATTAGAAACCTCCGGTTGAGATGGTAAGCGCATGTCGTTTGAGCGAACAGGGACTTTGGACACCATCGGCCCCGTCTGGAGCCTCCTTCGGACATAGGTACTGCGGACCGCCACCGGATGCGACGCCAAACAGCGGTGGCGGCGGATCTTGGGACGTTCGACCCTGGACCGCCAGCGCGATCGGCAATGAAATGTACCCATGGATAGACGCCACTTTTTACGTTTGTCCGGCGGGGCATTCATCGGAGCTACGGCCTTTGTCGAGGGCGGCTTCAATCTCTTCCAAGCTATGCCCGGAGTCGGGAACCCACTGAGGGAGTATCCCGATCGCGGCTGGGAGCAGATCCTGCGCGATCAGTACGCCTACGACGATTCATTCACGTTCATCTGCGCTCCCAACGACACCCACATGTGCCGGCTCAGGGCGTTCGCTCAGAATGGGGTGGTCAAGCGGATCGAACAGAACTACGACGGCGCGTTCTAC
>JBDNHG010000206.1:0-2558 GCA_041688925.1 Acidimicrobiales bacterium
CGTCGCTGCCGCTGGTCGTCGACATGGTCGGCCGTTCGTTGCGCAGCGGCGCATCGTTTGCTCAGGCGTTGGACGAAGCCAAAGTCGATGCGCCGCCAGTCGCGCACCTCGAGCTCAGTCAGATACTGGCTGAGATTTCACTTGGCCGCACCGCATCGCAGTCGCTTCGGGGTTGGGCAGATCGCAACAAGCATGCCGAAATTCGAATTGTGGCCGCAGCACTGGCTCTGGCGAGCGAGAACGAGTCGGGAACCAGCCAGGCCCTGGCCGGCGTGAGTCAGTCGTTGCGCGACCGAGCCGCGCTGCGTGCCGAGATCCGGGCTCACGCCGCACAGGCAGTTGCCTCGATGCACGCGTTGGTCGTGCTCCCGGTCGCATTCTTTGTCGTCGACGTACTGGGCGACCAAGGCACGGTGAGGTTTCTTGTCGGCGAACCAGTTGGCAGGCTCTGCCTCGCCGCTGGAATCGTGCTCGATGTGACGGGTTGGGCGTGGATGCGGCTGCTGGTTCGAACCCGGATGCCAACATGAGCGTGGCGCTGTCTCTTGGGCTGGTGCTCGGTTCTGTGATCCTCGCTGGTTCATTCTTGGTACGGCCGCGGGCCCGCTCGGTCTGCGGCGGGTCGCAGCACTCGACCTTTCAGCGGCCCCCGTCTCTGGCGGTGGTCGTTGGACGGACCGCGCGAGCGGTCATGCGCCGGCCATCCAACCCGGCCCTCGACCGTTCGGTTGGTCGTGCCGTGATCGTCATGGGCGTTCTTGGGGTTGTACATCTGGGCGCCGCCGCGGTGGCGTTGGTGATGTGGTGGGCGGCATCGGTGTTCGCACGTCGTCGTCGCCGAGCGCGCCGTACCGGCGACATCACCGACGGGTTGGCCGATGTCATCGATCTGTTTGCCATGTCGTTGCTGAGCGGCAACAATATTGCCGCCTCAACGACACAGGTGGGTATCTGGATCGACGGTGAACTCGGGGCTGCCTTTCGCCAATGCAGCCACCAGGTCGACCGTGGTCGCACCATCGCCGATGCACTCGAAGAGTTGCCCGACCGCCTCGGCCCGCAGCTTCGGCCATTGATCGGTGCCCTTGTTGCGTCCGAGCGATATGGCGCATCGATCACCCAGAATCTCGCTCAGCTCGCGGTCGATAGCCGGGCCGATCGGCGTCGTCGATCCGAAGCGGCCGCACGCAGGCTTCCCGTGGCGTTGTTGTTTCCGCTCGTGACCTGTGTTCTGCCCGCGTTCTTGGTGGTGACGGTCGTGCCGGTCGTCATCGACACCCTGTCCGCGTTCAATCTTCTCGCTTCCCCATGACCAGTGCCGCACGGTTTGGGCACAGAACTACTTCAAAGGAAACAAGATGACGAATAACCAGAAGCATGGCATTGAGCGCGTGCGTGAACGCGGCCAGACGACGGCCGAGTACGCGCTAGTGCTGTTGGCCGCAGGCAGCATTGCAATGATGGTGGTGGCGTGGGCGCAGGGCAGCGGCGCCATCGGCGAACTATTCGATGCGATGTTGTCGAAGATCACGTCGCTGGCTGCATGAGGCCACAGCGCGAGCGAGGCCAGGCGACTGTCGAGTTTGCACTCATCATTCCGCTGGTGCTCCTCGCGGTGCTCATCGTGATTCAGGTGGGCCTGGTTGCGTATTCTCAGCTAGCCGTGACTCATCTGGCGCGAGAGGTCGCGCGCTCTCTATCGGTAGACCCAGATGCTGATCCGTACTTGTTTCTAGACAAAATGCCCATCGCCGAGACCAATGGACTAGTCATTGAGGCCCATTTCGAAATGGGTTCCACCGGGGAGCGAGGCCTGGTTGTCGTGTCCGTCACGCATCAATCCTCAGCAATTATTGCGCTATTTGAGCCATTCTCCGACCATTTCACCGCCCGTGCGCAAGCAATAATGCTGTTGGAGTGATAAAAGATTTCTAGGTTTCTGGTCTCCAGCATGAGAGACTCATGCATACGGGGTGCGTATGAGACGTGGGATTCGAGATATAATCAACTGGCTCAAATAAATTGTGGGAAAGAATATGAGTAAGAGAAAATTCACAAAGGATCAAGCGAGAAACGCGCTACTAGTCGCGGGTCGCGAAATGTTGACCGAAGTTGGTCTGTCGGGTGGTGTCGGACGAGTAACGCTCGCCGAGGCCATCAACCGCTCAGGTGTTCCTCGGCCTTCTGCCTATCGGGTTTTCGGTGAAACCGAACTCGATCCGCAACGTGCGTTCCACGAGGAACTCATCATCGACATCACCGAAGTGGGGCCAGCACTCGATCTGACCACACTGGCCGAGCCGGCTCGCGGCGTGTTGGCCGAGGTCGACAAGATCGGTGTCGAGGCAACCCCCGACGACCTCACCTGGTACTTGCGCGAACTTGTCCGCCTCGTCGCAGTTGCAGCGTCCGACGCAAAGTTCACCGACACGCCGATCGGTGTCTACCTCTCTGTTCTGGCGTCGACGCTCGACGCTGAACCGAATGAGCGCGTCGAGGCCGCGGCCCGCCAGGCCGAGGAGACAATGGTCAATGCCTTCATTCCCTTCCTTCGCGAG
>JBDNHG010000207.1:0-2450 GCA_041688925.1 Acidimicrobiales bacterium
CCCACGCGGACCCGTCTGTTGGGATCAGGATGATCTTGTGGGCACCAACGCTGGCGGCATATCGCAGCTGTTCTTCGGCTTCTACAGGACCGAGCGTGAGCACAGTGACTTCGCCGCCGTCACGTTCGGTGATCTGCACTGCTTCTTCGAGCGCGCATTCTTCGTGTGGGCTCGTCGTGAAACCGAGATGGGCGGCATCGACCGCCATCGCATCATCGGTCACATTGATCTTCGCCCCCGGAGCAGGCACCCGCTTCACACAAACCAGAATGTTCATCGTTACTTCCTTCGAAGGAAATTAGGAGTGTTACCCGCGACTATCGCGGGTAGCACTCCTAATTTGCGTTGGGGCTTAGGACTTGAGGCGGAGGTCGTCGGGGTCGAAGGCGGGGCCGGTGGTGGCGACCACGGTCACGGGGAATAGTTCGTTCATGTACATGACCTTGAACGTGTTGCCGATCTCGGCGAGGTCGGTGGGCAGGTAGCCGAGGCACAGGTACTTGCCGTAGCTCGGCCCGTTGCCAGCGGTTGTGACCACGCTGACCCGGTCATGGCTGTCGACGATGCGCTCAGCGTTGTTGGTCATGATCGGCGCGTTGCCGCCCTGAATGAAGCGCTGGCGGCCCTGGCTGTCGGTGTTGTCGTCGACGGCAAACGTGCACATGACGGCATCGGGGCCGTTGTCGCGAGCGGTGAGATAGGCCGTCTTACCGATGAAGTCGGCGGCCTTGACTTTGGGGCGAGCCAAGCCGGCCTCGACCGGGTTGTATTCGCTTTCGAGTTCGGCGCCCATCAGGCGGTAGCCCTTTTCGATGCGGCCACCGCCAGCGTAGACGCCGGCTCCAGTTGGACGCAGACCGTGGTCTGCGCCCGCAGCAGCGATGGCATTCCAGACGGCCGGACCCGTGTTCCATGGGATGTAGATTTCCCAGCCGGTATCGCCGACATAGCTGATGCGGAAGATGTCGACCAGCACATCTGCGCCACTGCCCAGAGTTAGGTCCGTTGTGCGAACCGAGCCGTACGGCGAACCCGTCTGGCTCAGATCGGCGTCGGTCAGCTGCCCGAGGATCGCCGGTGCATTTGGTCCCCACAGCCCGATGGTCACATAGTCCTCGGTGCGGTTGGCGAACGTTACCGAGCCATTGGTGGGCATGTACTTCTTGATCCAGGCTTCGTCACGGCCGCCATCGAAGGCACCCGTCACGACCCGGATGTGGTCCTCGCCCAGCCGCAGCACGGTCAGGTCGCTGTGGAAGCCGCCGTCGGGGTTGAGCCATGGCGTGTACGTGCTGCTGCCGACCGGCTTGTCGACCTTGTTCACCGAGAGATACTCGGCGAAACCCACCGCGCCTGGGCCCGTCAGATCGAAGATCTGGAATGCGGTCAGATCAATCATGCCGGCGTTCTCGCGCAGGTTCAGATGTTCGCCGTCGATGATTGGCGACCACCAACGGTTGTCCCACTCGACCTCGCGCTCGCTCAGGCCGTAGCGCTCGACCAGATCGCCATTACTTGCATACCAATGCGGTCGCTCCCACACCCGAGCGGAGAAGTATTCGGCGCCCGCAGCGTCGGTAATGGCCTTGAGGCTCGACACTTTGAGACCGCGACGTGATTCCCACTGCTCGGACGGATGCACGATGCCATAGGTCTTGTTGAAGTGTTCGGCCGAACGAGCCCAGATGTGCTCGTCGCTCTTCTCGTCGTCGTAGAACCGAGCGATGTCACTGGCGTGTGGGTCGATGACTCGGGGATAGCCATAGGTCATCCACTCGGCCACGACCTGGGCCATGCCGGGGCCTTCCTTGACCCAGACCGCAGCGGCCGACCACAGATTGCGCACGTCGGGGATCTCGCCCAGACAGGGCATGGCGTCGGGTGTGAGCGACAGCAGGCCGTTGATGGCGTACTTGATCTCGGCGTCACCGAGCAGGTCCATGAGTTCGATGGCTTCTTCCATCTGCTGGTCGAAGTCGTCGATCGTGAACGGCATCTCGGTCGGCGATAGTGCTGCTTCGTCGTTCGAGGGAATCTCATCGGGGTGGTGGAAGATCGGCCGGTGCGCATACGAGCCGACCTCCATCGAGCCTGCTGATTGGCGCTCGTAACAGAAGGTGTCCATGTCGCGAACGATCGGATAGCCGATCTCGTTGTTGGTCTCGACCAACACGTCCATTGGGCCGACATCGGCCATCTGGTGCACCGCTGGCACCAGCGGGATGTACGCGCCCGCCATGTTGGCGATGCGGTTCGACCACACACCGCAGGCGATCACCACGTATTCGGCATGGATCGTTCCCTTGTCGGTGACCACGCCGGTGATGCGACGCATGCCGGGAACGGGATCGTCGTCGGTCAGCACATCGAGTACTTCGGTGTTGGCGAACACCTGAAGCCCGGCCGTCTCGATCGCTTCTTTGCGCATGACGGTGCCGGTCTCGCGCGAG
>JBDNHG010000208.1:0-3936 GCA_041688925.1 Acidimicrobiales bacterium
CAGCGAAGAGCGCGCCAAAGAGCGCGATACATCCCAGCCGTGACCCGTTCATTGGGGCATGAAGCTACAGGCCGGAACCCACATCGGCAAACGAGACTTGCCAAACCCAGGCCCCGAGACCCTCGACTACGACTTCCGCACAGGTAAGCCGACTTCTAGTCCTAAGAGCTCTGACGGGAATGTTGCCAAACCCATCACACGCCTCTCGCTGCGACTCGATCTTCGACCGATTCGGCGTAACTTGAGACATTGATTGTCAAAATGCGACGCTGAGGACCCAGCCAAGCGCGATTACGAGTTACAGGAATTCTGCCTTTTTCGCCCGCACACACTGTCGGCAATGCGACATTTGCTGCTGTTTCGCTGCATTCATGTAGTGCCAGCTGCTCGTTAAAATTTATTTGCACTTCGGCCGCCAGCATGTGCCAAACGGCACAGTCAACCAGCGGTCAAGACTCTGCGGCCACCAGCTCGCAACTGTTGATGCCAAGTTCAGGTGCCGCAGGTGCACGCACGCCGAGGCCAGCAACACCGGTCGGGCAGACGTTACCCTCGATACGCGGTGTCGAACTCCCCTGCACCAGGATCGCCACGTCAGATGCCCACTCGATCGTGTTGTCGATCAGAGCGGGTGACGCCCGGTCGTCGACCTGGAATCCGATCGCGTGAAGACGGGTGCGGTTGCCCGATGCGGTGCCCGCTGCTTCGTCGCGATGCAGGACACCAACGCCCTGTGCGGCGCCGCCATCGATGATATTGTCGGTCACGTCCGGACGGGCAGTCGCCTCGACCTGGACGCCGACGATGAAACCGTAAAGCTCGTTCGACGAGACCGTGGCCCGACTCGAGCCAGAGATCAGAATCGCCACCGTGATGGTTGCTTCACCCTGACCAGCAGTCTCATCTACTAGTTGAGGCTTGTCTGCGGGATCGCCGTCCTCGGCCGATCCCTCGGTCGGGTCAGCGCCATCGATCACGCCGAGCAGGATCGCGTTGCCCGTTATCGATGGAGCGGAATCATCGATCAGCTGCACACCAACCGTGCCGGGATCAACAATCGTATTGTCACGAAACTCTCCACCGCTTGCATCTCGATAGACGATCCCCACCCCGGTCGCCGACAGGATGCGGTTGCCCTCGAGCACGGGTTGAGACTCGTCAGCAACCTGTACCGAAACGAGCTGGCCGGTCAAGGTGTTGTCGACCAGACGCGCCCTGCTCGATTCAATGAGCGACACTGCCGTCTCTCCCCCGGTCACTGTGTTTCCCTCTAGCCGAGCAGACGATGCCCCCGCGACGCCGACACCCAAGGTGTCGGGTGACGTGATCTCGTTGTTGAGTATTTTGGCTTCGCCGTCGGAACGCACCACGATCGCAGCAGCGCTGTGCCCGTCGAAGCTGTTCGACGAAATCGTCGGCACTGCATCGTCTTCGATCTGGATACCGATCTCTTGAGATGCGAACGAGCTCTGCTCGAGGCTGCCACCTCCGCTCTCGCGATACGAAGCGCCCACATTGCCGCCGTCGACAGACAACCCGCTGATGGTGGGCGACGACTCGCCTTCGACGAGCACGCCAACTGACTGATTACCGGTGATCGTGTTGTCGACGACATCTGCGGCCGACGAATCTCGGTTCACAATACCGGCAATCTCGATCGACACCAGTTCGTTGCCCCGGATCACAGGCGTCGCCATGTCGGCTGCCTGGACGCCCACATCGGCGCCCGTGACGACGTTGTTGGTCACCGTTGCGGTTGACGTACCAACCAGCGTGATGCCGAACGGCTGTGTGCCGATCGTGTTCGTCATGATCTGAGGCGACGCTGATTCTTGCACGGCGATAGCGGCCTCGCCATTGTCTTCGATGATGTTCGATTCGATCAGCGCGCCCGATTCGCCAACGATCACGACGCCGACGACACCGTTCGAACGAATGGTGTTGTTTCGCACGATGGGCGCAGAGCGGTCGCCGGCCTGCACACCGAATGCGTTGCCTTCGATGGTCGACGCTTCAACGATGCCGGCCGACTCGCCGAGGAAACAGATGCCGCACAACTCGTTGTCGAGGATCCGGGCGTTCTCGATGACCGGCGCAAGCCTGTCGTTGACCGCGATGCCGGCGACCTCGTTGTTTGACACCTGGACGTCGACAAGCACGCTGTCTTTGACCTCGCCCGAACCAACAGTGGTGTCGGCGGCGCCATCCGGGCCGGGGATGATGCCTGCGCTGAGCAGAACACCATTGCCCGTGCCACCTTGTTCGGCGTCGCCGCGTGCACCTCGGACGTTGACTCGTTCGATGTCGACGGGTGCTCCGAATGCGAGTATCACCGACGCCGGGCGATCGCCGCTATGAGAAACATCGAGGTCTCGCAGTCGCAGTGCCCCATCGCCGAACACGGCAATGGCTGCGTCGGCGGCGGTCGACTCGAGAATCGTGGTCTCTCGGCCGGCCCCGATCAGGCTGATGTCGCGCCCGACGAGAAGCGGGCTGTCGAGCACATAGGTTCCGGGCCCGAACGTGATCGATGAACCATCGTCGAGCAATGCGAGTATCGCGACGAGGTCGTCGCCGGGTTCGACCGCGATGTCGGCGGTTTCGATGTTGCCGCCGAATCGGATTGTCGACACGAGATAGCTCGTGATCAGGTTCGTTGCGTCCAACTCGGCGAGTTTGGCATCGACGAACTGTTGCAGCCCGTTCAGATCACACAACGTCGAGTTCTGGTTCGTTGACTCGGAAATGATCTGACCGACATCGTTCTGGAACTCGCGCAAACCGTCGATGTCGCCGTCGGCGAGAAACTCTTGCGGGCCAACATCGCCGAGGTCGGAGGTGAATGCGAGCAGGCGGTCGACGACGCGTTGCGCATCTGCCTCACAGATCGATGCCACCGCGTCGCGGCCTTCGAGTGGCTCGCTGTTTGCGGCACTATCGGCCGCAGCCGCGGTTTGGCCGTCGCTCGAACAGCTGACAAGCAGCAGGCCGAGCACCACGACCGACAAGCGCAACCAGTCGCGAAATCTCACCGTCGGAGCATACGGGTGCCGACTCGTGCCGCGGAGATACCCGATCCCGGCGGTTCGCAATCCGCCGACGTGGTTGTGGCGACGAACCCAGCTAGGCCGCAACAGCGTGACTGCCGGCCGCTCCGCTCGGCGACGACGTATTGCTCGACGCTGCCCAGCACGACGATGCGATCAGGTACCTCGACTCGCCGATGAGAACAGTCCAACCCGATACGAATATTCAAGCGTGTTGTACGCACCGTCTGCTCCGAAGTAGAAGCCGAGCAGCAAATGAGCATCGGTGAGGTTCTCGAACTCGAACCGGGTGCCGATCGTGTCACAACCGAAGCCTTGGCGCGACCAGTAGTCAGGATCGGCCGTGATGTCGCCAGAAGCAAGAGCGCAGAAGTCGTCGTCGCCGAGGTTGTCGACGATCAGCAGCGGTCCGCCGGGTTTGACTACCCGGTGCAACTCTGCGATTCCGGGCTCGGGCGACCAATTGCGTGAGAAGAAGTAGGCCCAGGTTGCATAGGCGGCGTCGAGCGATGCGGTCGCGAACGGCAGGTGTTCTGCGTCGCCTTGGGACCAGCAAAGGATGCCATCGTGCCGCATCATCTTTCGCTCTGGCTCGACGGCAATCACCTTGCGGGTCGCCGTTTGCAGCCTGTGTGCGGTGAACCCGTCGCCGGCGCCGATGTCGAGGACAAGCCCAGAGAATGGCAGTTCCTGGTCAAGTGCCTCGACTACGTGTCCGGGGCGGTCCATCGCATGCCGTTCGATGCCAAATAGCTCCGGCCGGTCGGCGCCATAGAAGGGGATGATCGCCATGCCCCGAAGGTTACGGCGGCCTCTCGACTGCACGCTGCAACTCTGCCCACCCGCGCCGCTCTGCAGCAGCACCACTCTGCCACTCGGACCGCTCTGC
>JBDNHG010000209.1:0-4167 GCA_041688925.1 Acidimicrobiales bacterium
AGCGATAGTTGCGGCCGTGTTCGTTGTTGCGGCCACTCGCGCAGATCGCCGGGCGGTGTTCGCTGCGGTCGCGGTCGCAACACTGTTCGCTGGTTTTGGCCCGTGGCTCATTGTTGGGGTGGCAGGCTGCGGCCTCTTTGCTGCGTCGGTTCGTCTGCGCACTCGCTCTACCCAGCTGCGTGTGATTGCCGCTGCGCTGGCCGTGCTCGGACTGTTTCATCTCAGCGATATCGGGTTCTTTGGATCATCGGCGTTGTTGGCGGGCGCCTCGATCGCCGTGGTTTTCGCCAGTGCCTATCGCTCGTGTGGGTCTCGATCTCGAAAGCAGCTGCGGCGCACGCTCGGCGGGGCACTGGGGCTGGTCATCGTGGTACTGGGTGTGGGGGCAGTGCAAGCACTGTTGGCTCGATCTGCGGTCAACGCCGGAGTCGACGCGGCCCGAGCAGCGATAGATGCCGCCCACATAGGTGACACCGACGCACTGTCGCGCGAGTTGGCGCAAGCTCAGATGACCCTCGAGCAGGCAAACGCACGGGTGTCGTCGTTTACGCTCAAACCCCTGCAACTGCTACCTGTGGCGGCGCAACACCTGCGATCTGTGGCCACAGCCACCGAGCAAGGCTTGTTAGTGGCCGACGAGGCATTGCGAACCGCAGAAGACGGCAACATCGAGCAACTGACGCTGCGCCAAGGTCAGTTCGACCTGGCCTTGCTCGCAGAGATCGCGCCTGGGCTCGAGCGTGCCGCCGCCCGGCTGGGCACGGCGGTCGCCAAGATCGAGCATGACCGTTCGCCGTGGCTGCTTCCACCGGTGGACAGGCGCCTGCACTCACTGCTCGATGAGGTGGCCGACGTGCGTGCCGAGGCCGATCTTGCAGCAAAGGCTGCGCGAGTCATGCCACGGATGCTGGGATCAGAGTCTGAACGGCGCTACCTGATGCTCTTTGGTTCACCTGGGGAGGCCCGCGAGTTTGGTGGTTTCGTTGGGGGCTATGCGGTACTAGCGGTCGACGATGGCCGGCTCGACCTCATTCAGGCGGGGGGGATCAACGATCTCGTGCCGATCGCTAACCTGGGCAAACTCGATGACCCGACCTCATATCCCGTCGAATACGTTGCGGCTGACCCGGTCATGTTCCCGCAGAATCTCACGAGCACACCAAGCATTTCGACGATTGCTCGAGCCGCCCGCGACATCTTCCCCGAGCTGTACGGCGCACCGATTGACGGGGTCATCTACGTCGATCCGTACGCGCTCGCCGCAATGACCGAGTTGTCTGGCCCCGTCACCGTCGAGGGCATCGGCGATCAGTTGATCGGCGACGCGATCGCTGACTTCATCTTCGACGGGCAATATCGCTTATTCGATGACCGCGACGAGCGGTTTGAGGCCATTGGCGAGCTTGCCGAGGCGACTGCGGCAGCGTTTGCGACAGCAGACCTGCCCGGCCCAGAGGAACTCGGCCGGCTGTTGGGGCCAGCGGCTCGTTCTGGCCGATTGCAGGTGGTCACCTATGACGATGCCGAGAACGACTTCTTGACGGCGGTGAAATTGCAGCGGCATTTCATCGCGCCACCAACGATCGATTCGTTCGCATTGATTCAGACCAACGCGACCGCCAGCAAGCTCGACCTGTTTGTACGGCGCGAGGTTCGATACACCGTCGATGTCGAGGGCGATGACCTCAGTGCAGTGGTCGACGTCGAACTCAGCTCAGAGATTCCCGCCGACGCACCGCCGCTGACCTATGGCTTGACCGACGGCACGAATCAGGTGTTGCTGTCGCTGTATTCGCCGCACGAACTCATCGGCCTCGAGGTCGACGGCCGAGCCCACGACTATGTGACTCAAGAAGAGTTCGGCTTCTTTCGCTATGCACTCTTTGAGGTGCCGCTGCCTGCGAACAGCACGGTCACACTGCGATTCGAACTCGCCGGAACTGCGCCACCAGAGCCGTATCGGCTCGGCGTGTGGCAGCAACCGCTCGTGAATGACGACGACGTCACCATTGCTTTCAGCTCCGATGAAGCAGCGCCACTCGTGGCCGAACAGACCCTTGTCGAGGGCTGGTTGTTCGATTCTGCGCTCGAGCAGAGCGGCAGCTGAATCGGCGTCGTTCCGGGCTTCCAGCCCGTGCGGCCCAGCGTCAGATGCCAGGGGCAAAACGAACTTGGCGAAAGGTGGCGTTCTTTGACTCAACCCGTCTATAGTCACCACCGAGCTCACGAGCCGAGGAGTAAGCACATGACAAAGAGCGCATCCCGCATAGTTGTCGCAGTTGTAGCACTTGCTGCGATTCTAGGGGTCTTCAGCATCGCTGATGCCCAAGACAGCTATACCCCAACAACCCCTGTTCGAGGGGCGACATACCAGCCACCACAGGCCACCGCCAATAGCGGTTTCCTCGGGTTCGGTTCTCTCAACCCAGTTTCCTCTGGCGCAACCGGAACCGTTGATGGCGGCGATACGACCGCTACTGGTGGTACCGGTGGCGGCCTCGCACTCACGGGTTCTGAAGCCAACGTCGGCCTCGCCGTCGGCATCGGCCTTCTGGCTGTTGGTGGCACCGCTGTTGTTGCTTCCCGCAAGCGCGACGACGAGTAAAGCCTCGGCTGACGCCAACAACTGAACGCTGAACTGCGGCGGGCTTCGGCCCGTCGCTGTTTGCGTTTTGAAAGTCGCCGTGGGGTGAGTCAGGACGCGAGCTCAGAGATCAAGCGGTCGACAAATACGGCCTGGGCCGCGTTGAGTTTCTGGCGCGCCAGATCAGGACGACACCACAAGGCACGGTCCACTTCGGGGAAGAGTCGAAGCGACCCTGACCGGGGCGGCCATTCGATCTCGAAGGTGTTGCTGCTGATCGCGTCGGCGTCGAGGTCACCTTCGATGGCCCAAGCATGCACCGACTTGCCGCTCTTCAGCTTGGTGCTTCCGAGTTCGATGAGGTCGCCCTTGGGTGCTGCACTGCCGAGTTCTTCGAGGAACTCGCGTCGTGCCGCTATTTGACCGTCTTCGGCGGCCGGGTCATATTCGCCCTTGGGCAACGACCAGGCGCCGTCGTCTTTGCTGGCCCAGTAGGGCCCGCCAGGGTGCACGAGTAGCACCTCGATGCTGTGTGCTGCGCGCCTCCACAGGCACAGGGCGGCGCTCGTTGCTGCCATCAGATCCGAATTCCTCGAGCGAATCCCTCGTCGTCGCGTTCAACAGGGCCATAGATATCGGCTGCGTTGGTGGCAATGCGCTGTGCTGACCACAACGCTGCGATCGCGTCGAGGACATCGTCGATCGGGACCTTGTTCGGTGCATGCTCAAGGCAGTCGTCGATGGTGGGGAAGTGGCGACGTAGCTCTGCGAGGCGCTGGCCGACCCCTCGTGCCGACTTCTTCGATGCCATTGGCGCGCCGCTGTTCATCGCAGCAAACGCTGTTTCGGGATGTGTCTCCCACCAGTGCGCATGTGCGGGGCCGCTCAGAGCGGTCCGGAGTTGGCGAATCGAAGCGAAGAGCCCGAATGCTTGCGCCGAGATGCCGGGACCCCCATTTTGCCGGTTCCACTCGGTGGCCTTGGCTTGTGACGGTGCGTCGATAGCGGTGCGGGTCGGGCTGGTGAAGACCGATCGGGCCGAAGCACCGAGGGCGGCACGTAACTCGGCTTCGGCGCTGCGTCGCCCGGCGATCGCCAGTGCAATTGGCATATCGATAGCGACTGCCGCATGGTCGGCCAATCGCCCGGTCACATCGGCGATGTCGGGGGCGGCCCAAATAGCCAGCTGCGCATCGTGTTGTTCGGCGATTACCCAACCACCACGCCATCGATCGATGCCAGCAGCGGGGGCGAACATCTCAGTGTGCCGCATCAATCAAGGCCAGATCGGCGTCGACCATCATCGCGACCAACTCTTCGAATTGCACCAGCGGTTGCCAGCCGAGCACATCGTGCGCCTTGGACGCATCGCCGACCAGCGTGTCGACCTCGGCCGGGCGCAGATGGGCGGCATCGTGCACGACATAGTCGAGGTAGTTGAGGCCCACGTGTCGAAACGCCAGATCACAAAAGTCTCGAACCGAGTGGGTCTGGCCGGTGGCGACGATGTAGTCGTCGGGTTCGTCTTGTTGCAGCATGAGCCACATTGCTTCGACGAAGTCACCGGCGTAGCCCCAGTCACG
>JBDNHG010000210.1:0-6607 GCA_041688925.1 Acidimicrobiales bacterium
ATCGATTCATTCGACGGCTTCACAGTGTCGAGAGAACCGTAAGGGGGCTGGTCGTTGCGTTGCGACTGCCTCCCCCGCTGACTCAAGAGGAACTCGACCGTCTTGGCCGCCAGATCGCTGCGACTGAAGGTCTGCGACTCGAATCAGCACGAGTGGTGCCGAGGCGCAAACGGAAACCGGCGTATCTCGAACTGCGGTTCTTGCGATGAGACTCGCTATTGGATGTTGGGGAGCCGGTAGTTGTCCTGCCTATTGGGACACCGCCGAGCATCCCCACGGAATCGTGACGGGCCAGACCGGTTCCGGGAAGTCGTATTTGCTTCGATGGATCATCGAGCAAGCGCAAGAGTCTGCTGACGTTTGGATCGCCGACGGCAAGAACAGTGGCGACTTCGATTCGTTCACAATCGAGCGATCCGAAGCCGGGCCAGTCGACTGCACGGCGATGTGCGAGGAAGCAGCTGGGTTGATCAGTGGCCGCCAAGTGGACTTTGATCGTCCGTTGTTGATAGTGGTCGATGAGGCAGCGGCGATCACGCTTCGCATGGCTGGTGACGTGACGAAGGACGTTCGAGAGCGCAAGGACCGGTTTCTGTCATCGCTTAGTTCGATCTCTTTGATGGGTCGATCAGCTGGCGTACATCTGCTGGTGGCATTGCAGCGTGCGGATGCGGATGTGCTTGGTGGTGCAACTCGTGATCAGTTCGGCTTTCGTGCTGCTCTGGGCTGGTCGTCTGGTGACGGCTATCGGATGGTGCTCGGCGATTCACAGCTCCTGCCACCAACTAACCCGACTGGGGAGGGTTGGGCGGTAGGACTCTCTGGCGCACCTCCGCAACCGGTTGCTCTCTTCGTTGATCGACAGGCCGACGAACCCCGGCGATGGTGGCAGCGATGAGAGGCTCAGTCCGCAAAGAAGGCTCGACCTGGCGCTACGTCGTCGACTTCCCACGAGGATCAGATGGTCGACGCCGCCAAAAGAAGAAGCGCGGTTTCCGCACAAAGGCAGAAGCCGAACGAGCGCTGGCGATCGAGATCCAGAAGTTGTCGACAAACAGCTTCGTTGTCCGATCGGGGCTCACCATCGAGGGCTTCCTGGTCGGACAATGGTTGCCGTCGGCCAAGCAGACCCTGCGGCCTTCGACCTATTCGAGCTACGAGCGCAACATCATTCTGCACGTACTTCCCATCATCGGCGGCACAAGGGTCCAAGACCTGACAGCACCGATGCTCAACGAGGTCTACCGGCAAGTTGGTGAGTGTTCGCCATCGACCGGCAATGCCCTGTCCTCGAAGTCGATTCGCCACATTCACACGACGCTGCGCAAGGCTCTGGCCGATGGCATGCGTTGGGGCCTCGTCGAACGCAACGCTGCCGAGCTTGCTGACCCGCCACCGCTGAAACGCAAGGAGATGAACACCTGGACTGTCGCGGAGTGTCAGACCTTCCTCGCCCACATCGCGGACTACGAGAACGAACCACTCTTTGTGCTCGCTCTCACGACCGGCATGCGCCGTGGCGAGATTTGCGGGCTGCGATGGCGAGACATCGATTTCAGGGCCGCTCGGCTCTCTGTGCGCCAGACCCTGAACAGCGTCGAGTACGGCCTTGTCTTCGGAGAACCAAAGAGTGCCCGCAGTCGCCGATCAGTCCCACTCCCAGATCTAGCCCTGGGCCACCTGCGCAGACAGAGGCGCCGCCAGCAATGTTGGCAAGAGTTCATCGGTCGCGGCTGGCCCGACCACGGCCTCGTCTTCACCTACGAAGATGGCCGACCGGTCCACCCCGACGCCCTGAGCGATTCGTTCAAACGAATGGTCAAGTCATCAGGCCTTCGCCGCATCCGCCTGCACGACTGCCGCCACACCTACGCCACACTTGCTCTCGAACACAATGTGCCGATCAAAGTCATCAGCGAAGTCCTGGGCCACTCATCCCCAGCATTCACCATGGACGTCTACAGCCACGTCACCCCAACCATGATGGAAGACCTAGCCCGTCGTGTTGGCGAGATACTGGGGTGATGACGTCGATGCGCTATCAATACGCGTTTCGCGTATGCTCTGCTTCAGTTATGCGACCTCCTGATCGGCCCGAGTACCGGAACCCACCTGTGGCCGAGGTTGCTATCGGGCTCCGCTTCAACCGACTTACAGCCTTTCGCCAGGCGCACTTCGGCATGTTCTGGGCCGAGGTGCAAGATCAATATCCGGAAACCGTGGACCGACCTAAGAAGCAGACCATCCCGCTTCCAATTGATGGGGCTGTGCCGACCTTCAAAATCGAGATGGCGGACTCAGCTCCGACTGATCTCGCTTGGTTCACGAGTGCTGACAAGGTGCGTTTGCTCCAGCTTCAAGATGACATGCTGCTGCTCAATTGGCGCAAGGTCAACGAAGATCTGCCATATCCACGGTTTCGCGAACTGGAACCTGAGTTCTGGCGCGCATGGGCGGTTCTTGAACGAGTATCAGATGAGAAACCTGCCCCCACTGAGGTGGAGGTCACCTACGTAAACCGTATTGATACGGACGATCTGAGCTTCCTGGTCGGTTATAGCCCCGACCAGCGACAGGCAACAAGGGATCTTCAGCAAGTGGCACAAAGGCACGCTGCGACCTTCCGTGTACCCGAGATTGGCGATGGCGACGGCTACCTCACAGTGGAAACAACTCAGGCACCTTCGGCCGATGGGGTCCCTCATTACCTAGTGTCGTTGTCACTACGATGTCATGTTCATGCGGCGGGAACAGACTCTAAAGTGAGTCTTGCCCCCGTGCTGGACGAGGCAAGTGACCTGATCACAAGGCGATTCACGGATTTAACCACCGCTGAATGGCATGAGAAATGGCAGAGGATCTAACGGTGCAAATCTTTTATGACCAGAGTCATGCAGCACTTACGACGGGAACCAGCCCGTTCGACAGCCTCACGACTGCCGACACGAACGATTCACCCGTTTTGTACAGAGTGACTCGCAGCGCAAATGACTGGCCCACAGAAGTGAAACCGTGGCATGACTACGTCGAGACACGCCTCAGTGAGATCGAAGACACGTCAACATGGGCCGAGCGAGCAGCGGTGCCAGTAGCTGCTGCCAGACAATTCGTCCGAACAGTCCTCGGGAAAATCGATCCGCCCGCTCCCTCTGTGACTGCGGTTGACGATGAGGAGTGCATCGAGTTTTCCTGGCAGAAGAACGGCATGCACTTGATCGCAGCCTTCTCAGATCAAGGCACGGAAATCGCGTGGATGAGCAACAGCTCGACTGGCGCTGCAGAGTGGCTGTCGCCAGGAGCTTTCGAAGGTTTCTTTAATGGCCTGACTCGGGTCAGCTCAGATGCCCTTGGGGCCTCACTCGCTGCCCAGTAGATGGCGATCTCGCCAGGTGACGCTGCGTTTCGACAAGTCCGGCAATCCAAGGACAACTGGACCTACAACAACGACGCAGAGGGTTGGGAACCTAGCCGCCAGGCCTTCCAGTTCGACCCCACGGCTTCAAGCGGTCTCCGCGCTGAGGAGATGTCAGTCTTCTTGCAATCAAAGCTTGCTGACATCGATGCTTCGATTGGCGATGTAGCGACGCGCGGAGGAATGACCGAGCCGGGGGCAGTATTCGAGTTCCCAGACGTCGACACCCTGCCTGATCGCGTGGAGCACTGCAGCGGAGTTGGTGCAACCCCAGTCTCGGACCCAGCGTCCATCGGGCAAGCCCACGCCTCGATCTACCGACCGAAACTGACCCGAATGCAAAGGCGACAGCTGCACGCGGAACTCCTCCAACAATCGACTCTTTGCGACGGCTATAGCCAACCCGACTGGGATCCACCGCCAAGCTGACTCATTCGCGTGACCAATCCGTGACCACGGTGTCCAAAACGAACAAGCCGGCCCTTGCGGACCGGCTTGTTTCTTAGTGGCGGGGACAGGATTTGAACCTGTGACCTTCGGGTTATGAGCCCGACGAGGTGTCTGCCGCCTCATAGGCGCCAGGTCGGGTGAAGACGTCGCGGGCCCAGCGTTTTGGTGTGCTGAGTAGGGCGCGGGGATAGTCCTCGAACAGCCAGCGGGCGAAGTTGCGGCTCGTCCACTTGGTCATGCCGGCGGTCGTCAGCGCCCATTCGGCGCCGAACTGCGTGCTCAAGACGTTGCCGAGTGTGGCTGCAAACCGCATATCGACGCCCAGTTCACGGTCGGCTGCATGTTCGTAGAGGGTCGCGGCTCGAGCCGGCGAAGCGGCCTGGATGATGGCCTCGGCAGCAGCCATGCCGGTCTGCAGCGCCTGGCCGATGCCCTCGCCGGTCATTGGGTCACAGGCACCGGTTGCGTCGCCCACGAAGAAGGTGCGGTGAGCCGTCAGCGGAAGTTCGCCGATGCGAGCAGGGATCGGCCATGCCTTGTGGCTGCCCTCGGGTTCGGCGTCGGCGCCGATGATCGACCGGATGTGGGGGCGTTCGAGCAGATCGCGCCACAGGTCGCCCATCTCGTTGGTGCGATGTTCGCCGCCTCGAACGACACCAAAGCCAATGTTTGCCCGATTGCCGGGAAGCGGGAAGCTCCACATGTAGCCAGGAAGAATGTCGGGCTCGAACCAGACGAACAGGTCCTTGGCTGCACGATCTGACACATGGCTGAAGTACTGGCGGAACGCATGCCATTCGCCTCGGTAGCCGTCGGTGTTCAAGCCGAGCGCCTTGCGAGTCGGCGACCACATGCCGTCGGCGGCGATCAGCCAATCGGCGGTGATTGGTCCGGCGCTGGTTTCGACGACGACGCGATCTTCGTAGAGCTCGAGCGACTCGAGCGCAACTCCTTGCCGCACATCGGCGCCACTGGCGATTGCAAGATTCACGAGCGCCATATCGAGCTCTTCGCGCGCTGCGGTCGCGGCGAACTGGCCCGGGCCGGCTGGCAGCGGGAACAGCATGGGTTTGCCTGATGGTCTTGTGATCCACACGTTGGCCACCGGCGTCCACGTGGGCACATCGGCCGGGTCGAGGCCCAGATGTTCGAGATGTCGCAGAGCGCCAGCGGTCAATCCGTCGCCGCAACACTTGTCGCGGGGAAAGATGGCCTTGTCGATCACCGTCACCGATGCTCCGGCCCTGCTGAGCTCAATGGCCGCAGCCGCCCCAGCGGGCCCAGCTCCAACAATGATCACAGACCGACCCACGGCCCGATCGTACGGTCGCGACACGGCCATCGCTCAGCCCGAGCGAGAGATTCGAGCCTTACGCCGGCGACCAAGGAGGCTCAGGCAAAGTGCCCGGTGGCTACGGGTAGAAGAAACGGGCAATGAATTACAGGGGAGTAGGAGGGACGCAGCCACCAGAGCAACAGCGCGTGCTCTGCGCAAACAGGCTGCGAGGCATGAGTGACGAAGCGAGGCTGTGGAAAAACAGGCGCGAAATCCACAACTAATCCTCTTTCAATCCACAGGGTCGAGTCTCTAGGGTTGACGGCCGTGGGTGCATCGCAGCACCAGACAGTTCGGCCTGTGGCAAGTTCTGAGACCGTGGTGGGTCGAGAGCGAAACCTTCAGGCGGAGGACCAGATCCACCGCCTGTGACCTGAGCTGTTCTGACGTTGCGATGCACCCCGCATTTCATGCATGTCGTGTCCAAGAGCACTGTGCATCCGCTCCACTGACTGGCCCCCTATGTCCCTCGCTCCCGACCAAACCCGAATCGGCTTGCGTCGGTGGTTCACGATCGAAGGTGTGCATCCCGACGACGAACTCGAGTGGGAACGCCGAGCGATTAAGATCACCAATGCCATCGACGGCTCGGTTGTTTTTGCACAAGACGATGTCGAGTTTCCGACCAGCTGGTCAGAAACAGCTGGCAAAATCGTTGCGCAGAAGTACTTCCGGGGCCAACAAGGCACCGATGGACGCGAATGGTCACTGCGCCAGGTCATCGACCGAGTCGTCACCTCGATTGCCGACTGGGGCGAAGCCGACGGATATTTCGCTGACGCAACCGAGGCCGCAACGTTCCGTGCCGAGCTCACCTGGTTGCTGCTCAATCAGCGGGCGGCGTTCAACTCGCCGGTGTGGTTCAACATCGGTGTCGACGACGTGCCGCAGCAGTCGTCGGCCTGTTTCATCTTGTCGGTCGACGACGACATGGAGTCAATCCTCAATTGGTACGTCGAAGAGGGCCGCATTTTCAAGGGTGGCAGCGGATCGGGTGTCAACCTCAGTCGTATTCGGTCGTCGAAAGAGACGATGAATGGCGGTGGCCATCCGAGTGGTCCGGTCAGTTTCATGCGGGGCGCCGATGCCTCTGCCGGCACCATCAAAAGCGGCGGCAAGACTCGCCGTGCCGCCAAGATGGTCGTGCTCGATGTCGATCATCCCGACGTTGGCGAGTTCATCTGGTGCAAGGCCAAGGAAGAAGCCAAGGCGCACGCACTGGCCGCCGCCGGCTTCGACATGTCGCTCGACGGTGAAGACATCCACTCGCTGCAATATCAGAACGCCAACAACTCGGTGCGACTCAGCGATTCGTTCATGCGAGCCGTCATCGACGACGACTCGTGGGACCTCATCGGCCGCACCGACGGGTCGATCATCGAAACCCGCCAGGCCCGCGAGATCTTCAG
>JBDNHG010000211.1:0-1903 GCA_041688925.1 Acidimicrobiales bacterium
CCATGGACGACGACGCCATGGCAGCCACCGACGGCTGATTGCGGGGGTTCCGCTTGCTCGTCGTGGTGCACGAACCTGACCGACGGTCTCGCGATGTTCATGGCAAAGCTCGGCGTCGACTGACGCGAGCCGCACCCTCTGGCCCGAAACGCCAGACCCAAACGGCGGACTATCTAGGCAATTGGTCCTATTTCATGTGGTCTCACGACCACAGAGAATGGCGGAACCTTGTCCCTGGAGTGGCTAGTGTTAAGGGATGGGATTATTCGACAAGGTGGGCTCGTTCCTCAAACGCGAAGCCAAAGACCTTGGTGATGCCGCAGAGAGCGCGAAAGGCAAGCTCGATCAAGAGCTCACTAACCGCGAGCAAGAACTGAAGCTGACGCCGAGTGAGAAGATCGCTGCGTTACAACAACAAGCATCCTCGTCCGACGAGAGGCTTGATGCAATCGCCGACAAGGCCACCGGTCGCGGCGCGCTGGCAGATGCTGTCGAGGAAGTTGGCGCCATACCTACTGACGTATCGCTACCGAATGTCACCCACATCGTGCTTCCTGACGGTCGCGTCAGGTCGGGCAATGACATCCCAGGACATGTCGTCGACGACCAGGGGACGCTGCACGAGGTTCCGGTCGTCGATGCGCCGTCGTCTGACGATTTGAACAAGTTCGACGCGCCGATCGTCGCTGCTTCAGCTGCTGATCAGGCAACGACAGCTCATGCAATCGAGGATGTACTCAGCGACACCGCCGTCGACGAGAAATCTGTACCTGGCCCTGTGGGCGACGAACCAGGTCTCCCCGCACCAGATCTGCCCGCACCACCTGTAGCAGTCACCGAAGAACCAGAACTCCCATCACCCCCAGCGGCGGCAATCACCAAAGAAGCCGAGCCAGATCTGCCCCCACCACCAGCAGCTGACGCCGAAGACGCAGAACTCCCATCACCCCGAGCGGCGGCAATCACCAAAGAAGCCGAGCCAGAACTCCCCGCACCACCAGCTCCAGCAGCGTTCACCGAAGCGACCGACCACGAACCTGCTGCGCCATCCGAAACAGAAGCCGACCAGGACGAGGCTGAGGATGTGGCGTCTGCCGACCCAGCCAAGAATCCCTCGAGCCCTGACTATGGCAAGACTCCGGCGCAGATCAAATACGAGCAGGCCCGGGCGGCGGCAAACGACCTTCTCAATGAGCTCCGCGGCGAGTTGAAGGACGAAGGCGAGATCTAGCTAGCCAGCGGGCGGCGCTGTCGCTGCCACCGGAAGCGTTCGTAACCAGTACGCCACCGTTCCGAACGTCACGCCCACATTGAGCGTGGTCTTGGCGCCGAACATGTCGAGGTGCACGTGCTCGTCGGCTGCATCGAGGATGGCCGGGTCGACCCCAGCGCGTTCGTTTCCGACCACGAATGCCAGCCGAGACGGTCTGGTTTCGATCGACTGCAACGGAACAGACCGAGCGGTGTAATCGACCGCCCAGATGGTGAACCCTCGGTCGCGTAGGTCGGCAATACAACCAGTGGTATCGGGGTATGAGGTCGATGCAACGGTGCGCTCGGCGCCCAGAGCCGTCTTGATTATCTTCGGATTGTCCGCTGGAGCGGTGAGCCCGCCCAGGTAGAGATGGTCGATCGCTGCGCCGTCGGCCGATCGCATCATCGTGCCCACGTTGAGCGCACTGCGGATGTTGTCGAGCACGCCAACGAGTTGGGAGCCGTCACGCTCGTACGAGGGCGCTGGCAGCGGTGGTGAGTTGAATTCGCCGACCTGCGTCACGGGCGCTTCGCACAGCGGGCAGTTATCTCGGCGCGGGTCATCGGCGGGTGAGGGATACCTCATGCCGCAGTCGGCAGCGCTGCACTTGAGGACGATGTGATCGCCTTGTTCGCTCACGAAAGCCAG
>JBDNHG010000212.1:0-6222 GCA_041688925.1 Acidimicrobiales bacterium
AGCCTCCCAACCGGGTTGGTAGCGAATCCCGACGAAGTCGAGGCAATTCTGGCTGTGCAGCTGCGGGAACTGCTGCTCGACGACGTGTGGCGCGAGGAGGTCTGGACCCGCGACGGTGCCCAAGCTCGAGTCACCTTCTTCGAGCTCTACGGCGACACGGTCTGGGGCGCGACCGGCAATATGTTGCGCCAACTACTCACCATGGCCACTGACCCGGGGTAGTACGCCTTTTTCGCTGGGGCGAAAAACGCTGCATGAGCTGAGTAGTCAACCTTCCCGGGGGCTATTGTTGGTACCGGGTAGTCGCCGTTCCTCGGCCCTGGGGGCCTCGTCCCTAACCGAGTTGCTCGCTGGCGCTCACAACTCGCGCCATCTCCGCAAACGCTGCGTGAGCTGAGTGGTCGTTCTTCCCGGGGGCTTTTGTTGGCGCTTGGAGCCCGCCTTTTTCGCTCGGGCTCGCAATGAGCTTGTCTCGGCACAGGCGGCGGGGGTGAGATGGTTGGACCCGGGAGGACAATCAGGAACGACTCGTATCCAGCGTGACCGGCTCAACATCCTGAACACCGGCTCTTGGGATAAGTCACTTCCCGGACCCGAGCTCACCTTAGAACACCGAGTGGACACCGCGCCAGTGGCACCGTCGATCGCGCCGCCAAACACGCCCGAAAGCTCGGCCACTAGCGTCGTGGCATGGCAACAACGGTTGAGCGTCTTGGGGCGATCACGAACCTCGTACACGGCTTCATCTATTTCTCGACCGAGGCGTCTGAGAACCATGAGGCGCTTGGGCTGAAGGGGCGCCAGCAGTACTTCGCCGGCCGGGCTGCCCATGGGGCCGGTTGGGTCCGAGCTGGTAGTAGCGACCTTCTACAACTTCAACCCCGAAGTCATCTACCAGTCGATTCCGAGCGCCTGGCAGGTTGCCTCGCCCGAGGATGTGCAGGCGGCCCGCTTCCGAGCCGGGGGTCAGGTGCTGCACTCGGCGTGTGGCGATGTCGATGACGCAGTAATCGCCCGTGCAACTGAAATCGCTCAGGCAATGATCGACGCAGTCGGTGACGAAGGGAAACCGCTTGCCGCATCGAACCGGGCCGTGGCGTTGCCCGACGATCCGATGATTCGCCTGTGGCAGCTGATCACTGTGGTTCGTGAGTGGCGAGGCGATGCCCACCTGGCTGCGCTGGGCGCCGCTGCGGTCGATGGCATCGAGGCGTTGGTGCTGCATGCCGCGATGGGCACGGTGCCAGCGCAGGGGCTGCAGGCAACCCGAGCATGGAGCGACGAGTCATGGTCAGCCGCAATCGCTCGGTTGGTCGCTCGCGGCCTTGTCGACGACACCGGCACGTTCACAAAAATCGGCGCAGCATTCCGCGCCGATATCGAGGCCGCCACCAACGGCGCCGCACAGTCCTTAGTCACCGCCGTCGGCGAGGACGCCGCCAGTGAACTCTGCGACCTACTCAAGCCCATCCGCAGCGCCTTGCTCGAGTCTGGCGCTGCGGATGGGCCCTCGGCGGGGTCCAGTAGCCGGGTTCTCGCAGCACCAGTGGTCGGTGAGGATACCAATCCTCAACCCATCCAGAATCCTTTGCGGTGTGACACGCCCAGGGACTTGCGGCAGTTCATGCAGAACCATAGGAACGCCTTGCCGAGATTCTCATCGACTCGCTGCTGGTACAGCCCCTCGATCTCGTGATCGCAATGCGGGCAGATCGGAGCGACACCGTTCGCTGGGGTGTAGGTCGGGATGCGGTTCATGTTGAGTCGAGGTCGGTTCATGCGAAGATCGTAGGCAGCCACAAGGGCACGGAGCGGTCGGTGGCTACGTCGGCACGAAGAGCAGGCAGCCGGGGCCCGGCGTGCACCAGTTGCCCACCTGTTCTTCGGTGAGGGGCGCGAGTAGTGGGATGGCGGATCGGTCCATGATGATGAGTTGGATAGCTGCTCCCGGTGCTGGTGGGCACAGCGTGTGAATGAGAACGGGGTCATCGATCGGGAGTCCGAGTTCGGCCGGCATATCCCACATGCGGTTCTCGCTGAGCGCGCAGGCCCGAGTGAACGAGGCGTTGGTCGCCGTGATCGTGGCGGTGTCGCCCGTGTCGAGGGTGACGTCGACCGATTGGTCATCGATCATGATCGAGTCGATGGGGTTTTCGTCGAGCGCGGGGCTGTTGGCATCGGCGTAGCTTCCGGCGGGATCGACACCGGAGGAGAGCAGAAGGCAGGGCTCATCGGCTCGGCATGAGATGCTGGGGCCCCGCTCGTCGGGAATGCGCGGTTTGATGGTGATCACGGGGCTGTCTTCGAAACTTCCGGGCCAGATCACCGGCTCGTCGATGACCAGGTCACCAAGAATCAATGTGTCGGCCAGCACGAGGACCTGTTTCGTGGCCTTGAAGGGGCCGGAGCCTTCGCTGTCGGTGATGTCAATGCGTTCGACGATGTCATGCGCAGCGGCGT
Organism: Acidimicrobiales bacterium; assembly: GCA_041688925.1. Classification (GTDB taxonomy): domain Bacteria; phylum Actinomycetota; class Acidimicrobiia; order Acidimicrobiales; family UBA10347; genus UBA10347. Next base: position 2,461 of record JBDNHG010000212.1, read on the forward strand.
CTGTGCCGTCGAGGCGAAAGATGACCTGGTCGGCGGTGATGGCGACCTCGATCAGGTCGACGCTCTGCTCGCGCAGTTGGGCGACGCCACCTGGCAGTGAACCGTCGGCGTCGAGACCGAACTGTTCCACTGATGGCACCTGCGACAGGTAGGTGCCCTCCGCGACGTGGTAGCCGGTCCCTGCGCCACAGCTAGCGGTCACCAGGGCGATGATCGACATGGCAACCACAGCGCGCCAGCCCGGCACGATGTGATCTCGTGATGCCGCGATTCTTGTCCACGGGTGTTTCACCGTTGGTTACCGCGACGTCGCCTGCGTCTGCCCTGTCCTGGTTGGTCGTCGTAGCCGCCGTTGCTGCGCTGGGTGCATCGGCGGAAGGCCGGGAGGTGGTTCTCTTGGGAGGCCCGTTGAAGATTCTCGAAGACTTCGATGCTGTCGCGGCGTTGCGTCGCGCCGATGAGTTGTTCGTACATGGCGGCGTTCTCGATCTCGCCGTCGACCCCTGCGGCGCATGCGTCGGCCTTGGACTCGAATTTTGGCGTGGTGCCGGACCACGGGTTGGCAGGTATGGCGAGGTCGTAGTGATTGAAGAGGCCGCGCAGGGCTTCGATGTGTCGGCGCTCGGCTTCGATGATGTTGACGAAGGGCCGGATCGGTCCGAAATCGGCGATGACCTGTTCGTAGGTAGCGACAGCCTTGTACTCGTCATCGAGTGCCTCGAGCAGGGCATTCACCTCGGGGTCGGTCAGCGGTTCCATCGCGGTGACCCTACCGAGTGTCGCCTAGTGGGTTTAGGGCCCAAGGTCCTACCGCGACAACATGCTGGAGATCCGCTCATAGCCACATCCATCCGATTCGAGGCCGATGACAGTCGGTGCGCGCCGCACTCGCCGGGGCGTCTTATTAGACGGTGTCGCCGGTGGGTGTGGTGATGGTGGTTGTTCCGTCGGGTTGGCGGGTGACGGTGTAGCCGCGCTTTCAGCCAGTTGTGTCTGGGGCAGGCGGGCAGGCTCTTGAGTTGGTCGCTGGGCCCGCCCCGGGGTAGTACGCCTTTGCTCCGCAAGCTCCGCAAGCTCCGCAAGCTCCGCAAACGCTGCCCGAGCTGACTGATCTACGGTCCCGACACGCGAGTTTCGAGCTGTCAGCGAAGGCGGCGATGGTCGGTCGCCGAGTGATTGCCGGGTTGGTGGAGGAGTGGCAAGCCGGCCGCCGTGGTCTCGGCATGGATCAGGTCGTTGCGCCATGTCGAGCGGTGCATGAAGTTGGTGAGCATGCGTTCGGGTCGGGCGAGGCGGCGTAGAAGTCGTTGGACCGCTCGCGTCGCCGCGCTTTCGCCAGTGTTGTCTAGCCAGCACCGGGAGCGCCACCGATCGGCACCACCTGCGTCGCCGGTGAGATGGCATCACCACGCGAGCGAATTGTTACGTCCCCTGGGGACGTAACAATTCGGTCATACGAGGGTGACATCGTCGAAGATCTCTTCGCCGACGACGGGGCCCGACGGAAGCCGCAGCATGGTCAAGGCAAACGCTGCGGCAGTGCCGGTGAGCAGGACCGCGGTGAGCGATGTCACCTCTACGAGGGGGCCGGCGATGATGTTGGCGAACGGGATGGTGCCGCCGAATGCCAGCACCCACAGAGCGGCGACGCGGCCGCGAATGGTCGTGTCGACATGTTCCTGCCACGCCGTAGCGAGTGCCGTCGGCAGCGCGAAGTAGAACAGCCCGACGAAGTAGATGGCGACGAATGCCCAGCCGACGCTTCGCACAAGTGCCAGCCATCCGAGCGAGGTGGCGAATGCCGCCAACGCGACGGGTGCGGTGCGAGACGACGGCGTGCGCAGGAACACGGTGCCGATCAGCGATGCCCCGGTCAGGCCTCCGAGGCCAAACATGGCGTAGAGCCAGCCATAGGTCGTGCTCTTTGGGTCAATGTCGAGATTCACATCCGCGATGGCAGGAAGCTGGCCGATGAACGGCAGGCAGAAGAACGTGAACAGGCACATCATCAACAACGGGCGTCCGACCTGCGGAGCTCGGAAGGCGACGGTGAAGCCGCCCAGCAAACGCTCTCTCCAGGATCGGGAGGTTGCGGTGCCAGGCGGAATGACCGCCCGATAGATGGCCAACAGCACAAATACATAGCTGGCAGCGTTGATGGCGAAGACCTCGGCGTAGCCCCACTTGGTCACCAAGAAGCCGCCTATAGCCGGACCGATGATACGGGTGCCGTTGGCCTGCATCGAGTTCAGTGCAATGGCGGCCGACAGGTTCCGTTCACCGGCGATCGCCGGAATGACCGACGTGAGCGCGGGAGCGTAGAGCCCCTGCCCGAGACCGATCACGAACACGATGCCCAGCAGCACCGCCGGCTCGATCTCGCCATCGATCAACAAGGCGGCAAGGACGAATGTCCACACCATCTGCCACGCCTGGCATGCGAACAGCAGCACACGCCGGTCGACGGTGTCGGCCAGCGACCCTCCGAGGAGGCTCAGAATCCCCAGCGGTAGCAGTTGGGCGAATATGACCGCGCCGATGAACGCACTCGAACCGGTGAGCTCCCAGCCGAGCACGCCGAGCGCTGCGGTCTGCATCCAGCGGCCGGTGTTCGACAGAGCGGTGCCGAGGTACAGCCGACGGAACTCAGCAACAGCCAGAGCGTCGCGCGCGCTTCCACGCTCGGCGGCTTCAACCGCTTGATTGTCGTCGCTCAAGCCTGAGCGAGTGCCTGCGTCAGATCTTCGAGGAGGTCCTCGATGTTCTCGATGCCGACGGACAAGCGCACAAGCGCCGCATTTACTTCGAGAGGTGAGCCGGCGGTTGACCCGTGGGTCATGCCAGCCGGAACCTCGATCAGCGATTCGACCGCGCCGAGCGATTCGGCCAACGTGAACAGCTTGGTCGAGGTCACGATCTTGTGGGCGGCTTCGACGCCACCGGCAGGAATGAACGACACCATGCCGCCGTAGTTGCGCATTTGTTTGGTGGCGGTGTCATGCCCGAGATGACCTGGCAGGCCGGGATACAGGATCTCGCTGATGGCGCTGTGGGTTGACAACATCTCGACGATCGCCTGAGCGTTGTCGCAGTGGCGGTCCATGCGTACACCGAGTGTCTTGACGCCGCGCAGCAAGAAGTAGCAGTCGAATGGGCTGATGATCGCGCCCACGCCGTTCTGAATGAACGCCAAGTGCTCGGCGATCTCGTCACTGTTGGTGACGGCAAGACCGCCGACAACGTCGCTGTGCCCACCGATGTACTTGGTCGCCGAATGGATGACGATGTCGGCGCCCAACGACAGCGGCTGCTGAAGGTACGGCGTGGCAAACGTATTGTCGGCCACGCACAATCCACCCTGTTCATGGGCGGCAGCGGCGATGGCCTCGATGTCGAAACAGGTTAGGTTTGGGTTGGTGGGTGTTTCGAGCCACACCATCTTGGTGTTGTCGCTCCACATCGAGGCGACGAGATCGGGTTTGGTCAGATCGACCGCAGTCCATGTGACGCCGATCTTGCTGTAGATCTTGTCGAGCAGCCGGAACGTGCCTCCATAGGCATCGTTGCCGAGCAGCACATTGTCGCCAGGCTGAAGCATGCGCATGATGGCGTCTTCGGCAGCCATGCCGCTTCCGAACGCGAACCCGTGGGTTGCGCCCTCGAGTGCAGCGATCGAGGTTTCGAGCGCCACTCGGGTCGGGTTGCCGGTGCGGCTGTATTCGAAACCCTTGTGCTGATTGACGCCCTGCTGGGCATAAGTGG
>JBDNHG010000213.1:0-5078 GCA_041688925.1 Acidimicrobiales bacterium
AGTGGCTCAACGTGAACACCCGCCATTCCAAACGCGAAGACGGTGTTGAAATGGTTCACCGAGTTGGGTCTCAACAGCAGAGAAATGTCGTCATGAACCAATGGCAGCAAGGTCCACCTTTCCAGCACATAGCTCCTCTTGTGTCCATTGTGGCGATGGCAGAAGAAAGACTTTCGCTAGTGAAAGAGGTCGCATCGATTGCTGTTCGAAGTGAGCATCCGAGTAACGCACTTCAATATCTCTACCTGAACCCAGATGCTGAGCAGTCTCTTGCAGAAACAATCCGGGAAGCATTTGGAACAGGGATCGTGGTAGATCGAACGGGCGGTAGCCGTATCTATCTTCTTTATGGAGAACCACCGGTCGAGCCAGCGACTCTTCCGCCTACCAAAGCGTTCCTGGATGAGGTGAGTGCACTTAGTCCTGTCGACAGTCAGGGTGATGGCGTTAAGAGCTTCACCGGTCTCATGCTGGCTACTGCCACAGGTGTCTATCCAATGGTTCTGATTGACGAACCTGAGGCGTTCCTCCACCCTCCGCAGGCGAAGCTCCTTGGCCGCAAACTTGCAGAAGGTGCGAATAGTGAAACTCAGGTTGTTCTTGCGACCCACAGTTCGGACGTCCTGCAGGGGCTAATAGAGGCAGATCCAGATCATGTCAATGTCGTCCGAATCACGCGCGACGGAGACGTTAATCCAATCTCTGTACTCGCACCTGATCAGCTTGCCGAGCTGTGGAGTGACCCGATCCTGAAGTATTCAAACATCCTCGACGGCCTATTTCATGACCGTGTTGTCGTGTGCGAAGCCGACGGCGATTGTCGTTTCTTCAGTGCTGCGACCGATGAGATGCAAAGATCTGGGACGGCTGGCGAGCGGCAGGAGGTGATGTTTACCCATGCAGGAGGCAAAGCGAGGCTTCATTCGATAGCGGCAGCACTTCGCGCCGTGTCGGTACCAGTTTCTGTGGTCGCTGATATCGACATCTTGCGTCAACCAACCGATGTGAAACGGATCCTCAAAGCTCTCAAAGCCGACTGGTCTCTGGTTGAGAGTGCGTGTAATTCGATCAAGAAGACTGTGGACGGCCTCCCATCTGAAACTTTAGTTCAAGAGTTGCGGGGTAGCTTCGAGAATGTTTTCGGTGACAAAAATCCGAAAGATCGTGCTCTACATGAAGATGCTGCGAGAGCTCGCAAGCAGCTAAAGGTGGTAGATGGTTGGTCTCGGCTGAAGAAGGCGGGTAGCGCGGCTATGCCAAATGGAGAACCAAGAAAGCAGTTGAATCTGTTACTGGACAAGCTTGCAGCGATGGGGCTTCACATAGTGCCAGTTGGGGAGCTAGAGAGCTTCGCACCTGAAGTTGGGGGTCACGGGCCGTCCTGGGCTGTAGCCGCTCTGGAGAAAAAAGTCCACGAGGACCCGGACAATCCTGTACGAGCTTTTCTAGATCGAGTTCTGACAAGCTAGGACCAACGTTTGTCGTCACACAGTGAACGTTCAGCGTGAGTGGCGATTCAATTGGGACATCACTGTAGTGCGGTGTATGTCGTACAGATTCGCCAGTTGGTTGATGGTGTAGCCGAGAGCCCGGTCATGAATCAATCGCTCAATCTGTCCGGCCGTGAGTCTTGTCTGCTTCTGGATTTTGGGAAGAGGAATTATCGCACTTCTCACCGCAGAAATCATCCAGGTCTCGATCAACAGTTCATGGTTTGAAAGCTGCGCGATTAGGCCCACCAAATATATTAAAATCAACTGAAATAACAGATAGAGACATCACTGTTGGTGATGTCTTCTCATTTGACGAGCGTGTTTGATTCTGTCGAGCAACCCCTGTTTGTGTGGTTCTAGTCCGATTTCTTTTCGACTCGATCTCGTGTTGCCAGGTGCACAACGGTTCTCCATGAGGCGCCGCTCTTGCGCAAAGTGTGATGCCATTCTCAAGCAGCGATTCGCAGCCCGTCGGCGGCGCTCAACACGGCGACAATGACCTCCGGTGGTTCGCCGGTAGCATCGCGTGCGGCAAGTTCGTACGTGGCGCTGTTCTTACCTTCATAGCCGAGGCCTTCAGCGACTAACTCTGTGCGCTTGGTTCCCCACTCTGGCCAATCACGGGCGAGTGCTTCCTCTAGGCCACCATCGGTAAAGGTGAGGTTTGGCGTCACTGGCCCAGCCGGGAAATCCTCCTCGTCAAGGTCGAAGAATCTGAGCAGCTTCTTGTTCCACGCGATTTCGTCTTGCAGTGACTTCTTCCATTTAGCAATCTTCTTTTGATCGTCTCCCGAAATGCTGTCGCTACTCTCCGCCTCCGCAATTCGATCTACTAGATGCGAATCGTTATCGGCGAGTATGAATGCTGGGATTCCAAGCTCGTCGAGAATCACATACGGCAGCAAGACACCCGTTTTTCCGCCAGCTTCACCGATAAACACGCCGGTCTGCAGTAGATTCTTTGAGCTTCGTGCGGCAACCCCGCTAAGAATCGCTCGATCAGTTGTCCCTTCGACGATGAGAGCAGAGTCTGCAAAGAATGCTTCGGCGAATGCTCCGAGGCAAACCCCGTCGAGTTGCTTCCTTGCACTCTGTTCGGTTACGAAACCATCGAGCCGGCTGACGATGTTGTCGATGTTCGACCCTTCGATGCAAACCCGAAAGTCGTTTCCTTTGAGCTGCTTGGTCACACGGCGAATTTGATGGAATGAGCGAGCTTCGACGAAGTAGGGGCTATGAGTTGCGTATGCAATCTGTGTGCTATTCGGCTCCTGCTCGGCTAGATCTCTCAGGACTGCTGCAAACGCTCGGGCTTGTTGAGGGTGCTGGTATAGCTCTGGCTCCTCAATCGCTAAGCAAATCACTCCGTTGGATTCAGATGCGCCCTTATCAGCCAGAAGCTTGAGTGCTGCGATGATCAGCACTCTTTGAAAGCCATGCCCCTGACGCTCGACTGACGAATCATGCTTCAGGTCCGTAACGACAGTCTTGAACTGCGCTTTAGGTGCGATCAGTTCCGGCAACTCGGCAACCAGCGTTACTTTTCGGCCCGGTGCGAAGGCAGCCACCGAGCTTGTCAACTCCTCAGACAGTTCAGCTAGCTGACTGCCAAAGCTCTCGGCGTGAATCTTGTCTTGTTCTGCGGTGAGCCCGGCATAGAGCTTGTTGAACTCGCTATCGGCTGCGGACCGATCGAGTGCTTGCTCCAAGATGCGGCCAACAATCGCTCCTCGATTATCCGAAGCTTCCTCGCCAGCACGCATATCGGCGGACACGAAGATGAAGTCGAACAGACCGGACATCATGGCCTGGCCGTGAAAGCCAAAAAAGTGACTTGCTGAATCCATGTCCGCGACGGTGAGACGGTCCGGATTGTCTGCTTCCCATGAAGTCATCCACTCATCGGCTGCACCTTGATTAGACCAGTTAGGCATGCCGAGTTCAGGCTCTGCTTCTGAGAGCGCTCGATATGCAGTCTTCTTTTCTGCGGCATTAGCTCCTGAGCGAATTTGCGCGAATGACCCGTAGATGAGTGCGCGTCCGACAATTTTCTCGGCTCCATCGTGCCACTGTTTCCGCACGGTTAGGTTCCCCTCGCCAGAACCGTAAGTGCCAAGTCGAGCGCGGTCATCATCACGGAGAGAGTCAAATTCAACTGTGACAGCAACTGTCCGATCAGGATCAGACAGGTACGCATCCTCGACGGCCAACTGAGAAGTCTTCGTTCCGTTAAAGAACCAATCCAAAGCCCGTAGCACCGTGGACTTGCCGGCGCCATTAGGTCCGACGAATGTCGTAATACTGTCGAACTTAATCAAGGTGTCCTCTAGGCATCGAAAGTTCTCGATGCGTACGGTCTTTATCTTCATAGACACATTGTCTCATAATGCTGTGACATCTCCGGATGTAATTGCACCGTGCAAGGCGCAGCTGCTGCCAGGCGCAATAACCGGAGAATCGGTGGGAGAAAGGAGGTCTCCCATGGGAAGATCAAACAGACGACGCCGATCACAGAATCGGGGCGAAGCAAGATTGCCGAAAGACGCCTACCGTCACCCGGACGGCGGAATCGTGTTGTCAGACGGCACAAGAACACAAGCTGATTGCACAGACCTGGATCCGTCGATAGTGGTTCGGGGCGTCAAGCGTGACAATCCTGAGCTGAAGAAGTTGGCCAAGGCACTCGTCGCTGTTGCAAGGGAAGTGAACGAGAAGAATCGCAGTCCAGATCACAACGAGCAGTAAGTCCACGTTTCACCGATTGTGCTTGCTCGCAGGTCGAACGGACACATTGAGCTTCTTCAGCTCATTACTCACTGTCTTGGCGTGCACGCCATATCGGTCACCGATCTGGGTCAGTGACAGTCCTGATTGATAGAGCTTCACGATTTGGGCGCATTGACTGTCGGTGAGGATGCGTGTGCAGCCACGGCGAGGAACGCCACGTCGTTCGAGATGAATCGAGATCGTGGTTTTGTGAAGGCCCATCGACGCTGCGACTTGACGGACCGACTGGCCGCTCGTGTACAGCTTCACGATCTGGTCGATCTCGTGGTCTTGAAGCGGGCCGCGACCCGTGACTTTGACCGGAATCGCTGGTTGAAACCCTGCAAACTCATCAGATGGCGTCTCAACTTCGTTGATGTTGCAGGGTTCTTCCCGGTTTGAAAGCTGCGCGATTAGGCCCACATCGGAAAATGTTGGAAATTGGCGGGTCTTGCTTCGGTAAGGCCCGCCATTTCTACGTTCTGGGGCGAACGGGGAGCCAACGCGTGCGTCGCAGCCGAATGAAACCAGGGTGCGAGCCGACCCCGATCGGCTCGGGCTCATGCGGCGCATCGGTAGCGGTGCTCAGTCCATTCGCAGACCACCGTCGACATTGAGCGTCTGACCAGTGATGTAGGACGCATCGTCGCTGGCAAGAAAAGCCACTGCTGCTGCCTGCTCCTCGGCGGCCCCCTGGCGACCCAGCGGGATCTGCCTCGCAACGCCCGCCTTGATCTTGTCGAAAGGCACCCCTATGACCCCTGATGTGCGACGAAAGGTGCCGTCCATCATGTCGGTGTCGGTCGAGCCCGGACAGAT
>JBDNHG010000214.1:0-3302 GCA_041688925.1 Acidimicrobiales bacterium
CACATCGGTCGCAGTTCGGTGATGATGTTGTCGTCGGCGATGGCTTCGAGGACCGATCGCACGTCGTAGCTGCCGCTGCTATTGATGGGCACGATTTCGCGTAGCTCAGGGCACTGTCGATTGGACGGGTCAGTCGTGGGGCGGAACGGCGCCAGATCTGAGTTCGATGTCGGTAGGTACGAGAGAAATTCATCGACCATCTTGATGGCGGCATCGGTATCGGTCACGACGGCGGTGATACCGCCGCTGCGGGTGGCGTGGATGCTGGCGCCGCCGAGATCGTCGTGGTCAACGGGGAGCCCGGTGAACTGTTCAACCATTGCTGGACCCGATACATAGGCGTAGGCATCCTCGACCATGACCGAGATGTCGGCCACGCCCAGCATGAGGGCGGGCGCTGCCACGACAGGACCGGTGATCACCAGAACAGTCGGTACAACACCTGAGCACTTGATCATCGCTCGAGCAGCGCTACCCCAACCGTGCGCGGCGGCGATGCCTTCGCGGACGTCGGTGCCGGTCGATTGCACGAAGCCCACGACGGGATGACCCTTGGCGCGGGCGAGCTCACATGCCGCACCAATCGTCATGCCATCGGCCTGGCTCATCGATCGCAGGTCGCCGCTGATCGTGAAGCTCACGACTTGGTGGCCTCCGACCAATCGCACGCCAGCACGAACTGAGCCATCGATTCCTGATCGCAGTGCCACAGAACTTTCGGGTGCCGAAGTCATCAGGGGATTGATAGCACGTCGGCGGTGGTGTCCAACGTCTGCGACGAAGATGGCGTCGCGGTGTTCTGGCAGCCAGGCATCGAGATCGATGCCGCATGAGCAGTCTCTTCGATGATGGCAGCCACAGCGGCGAGCGCCCGAGTCGGGTTGGTGGCGCTGCGAGTGGTGAGCGCGACCCTGCGAGGAGGCATGTCGACGATTGCCTTTATCACGCAGTCGGCGCCGTCGCGATCGTGCGCTGCGGTGGCGGGGATGAGGGCAACGCCGACATGTGCGGTCGCCATAGCGTGAACGAGAGCACTGCTGCCGACTTGGAGTCGCGATCGCAGCGGCACGCTGTTCTCGTCGAACGCACGAGCAATGTGGCCGTAGAGGGGGTTGTCTTGCAACGGAAGCAGCAGCTTGGTTTGGGCCAGATCGTGCAGTGTCAGCTCAGACTTGGCCGCGAACGGATGGTCGGTCGAGAGCACGGCCACGATCTCTTCGGTGAACAGTGGCATCGAACGCAGCTCAGGATCGCTGGTACCGGTGGTGATGGCGAGGTCTACGTCGCCCGCTAGCAGCTGCTGCACGAGCGTGCCCGAGTGAGCTTCGATCACGCTGATCGAAACCTCGGGCAATTCGCCGGCGGCTCGGGCGAGCGTCGGGGGAATGAGCCACAACCCGATTGACGGAGTTGTTCCACAGACGACCTCACCGATGATGCGGTTCTCGATCGAGGCAAGGTCGTCGCTGACCGCTGCGAGTTGGCGCATGATCTCGCGCGTTCGAGCCTCGACGATCTGCCCTGCCGGGGTGAGCTGGCGGGTGCGCCGATCGAGCAAGAGTGCGTCGAGTTCGGCTTCGAGTTTGGCGACGTGAGCCGACACATTTGACTGCACAGTGAACAATGCTTTGGCCGCAGCGGAGAACGATCCATGATCGACAACCGCAAGAAATGACTGGAGTTGGCGTAGCTCCATACGGGCTCCTTAGAGGTGTAGGTGAGCGACGAGCGACTGCACGATGGGCCAGCTTTGAGAGTTAATTCGCAAATCGTTCACTCTGGGAGAATGTGGAATTGTTAAGGTATCATTAAATCAGATACTTCATATCGTGACGACATGTTGGACAGATTGCGTGAATTGATTCACAATGTTGTTAACGCAATCGGAGTGCTTCCCCCCAGCACAGAAGATTTGCAGACCAGAAGCCGATTTCCCCCCAAATTGGCTCGGTCTTGAAGGAGTTGGCTTCATCGCCAACTCCTTCTTTCTTTTCCCGTGTCAGTTGAGTGGCACCGAGCGGGCCATGTCGCAGCGTTGATGTGCCAGGGCCAGGTCCATGTGATTGTTCGGGCGCCTCGCCGATTCGAGCGCAGTTGCGTACCGTAGTGGCGTGACCAGGGTGGCCGTATTCGATCTCGACCGCACGATCATTGCGGGGTCGAGCGCACAGGTATTCGCCGAGATGTTGCGAACGGTCGGTGTCGACGTGCCGGCGCCATGGGGTAGGTCGGTCTATTTTGGGCTGTACGAACGGTTCGGCGAGGACCCGATCACGATGCAATTGGCGAGGTTTGCCTCACGACTTTTTGCTGGGCACGCCGTCGGCAAGGTGGCAGCGGCCGGAAGGCTTGCCGCCGATGTGCTGGTGAGCGATGTGCTTCCACAAGCGAAGGTCGAATTCGAGCGCCACCGCGCCGAGCAGACGGTATTGCTGCTGGCCACGACGGCGCCGCTCGAACTGGCACAGCCGTTGGCTGACAACCTTGGCTTTGATGATGTCTTGTGCACCCGCTTTCGATCCTCGGGTGGGGTGTTCGATGGTGCAAACGACGGCGGCTACCTCTGGGGTCAAACCAAGGCGCGCCGCGTCGCGGCGTGGGCTCGTGAGCAAGAGGTTGACCTGTCGCAGAGCTGGGCGTACAGCGATAGCTGGTCTGACGTGCCGCTTCTCGAGCGCGTCGGACAGCCGATCGCCATCAACCCTGATTTACGACTGAACGCCCTCGCCCGTGTCCGCGGATGGGAACGGCGACGGTGGGTTCAGCCCGATTAGAGATTGCGCGAGTAGGCAGAGCGCGAAGCTCGAAAGGCGCGCAACTCGTGGGCCTGCCAGAGGACCTGTCGACCTACTCGCTAGGCCCCCTAGTCGAGTTCGATCGCCTCGTATTGTTCGCGAAGTACTCGCTTGAGGATCTTGCCGCTCGGGTTGCGGGGAATGACCTCGACGAACTCGACCACCTTGATGGCTTTGTACGGTGCGAGTTTGGCGTTGCAGTACGCCATGACGTCAGCGGCTGATACGTCGGCTGACGTGACGATGACGGCAAGTGGCGACTCGCCCCACTTCTTCGATGGCACACCGATCACGCCAGCATCGGCGATGTCTTCGTGGCCCAGCAGCACATTCTCGAGCTCGGCCGGATAGATGTTCTCGCCGCCCGAAATCAGCATGTCTTTGATGCGATCAACGATCGTCAGATAGCCGTCGTCGTCGAGGATTCCGGCATCGCCGGTGTAGAGCCAGCCATCGACGATTGACTCGGTGGTCGCTTCGGGCCGATTCCAGTATCCGACCATGATG
>JBDNHG010000215.1:0-1899 GCA_041688925.1 Acidimicrobiales bacterium
TCGTGCCACCGGTCGCATCCTTCAGCGCCTTGATGTTCGACAACGATGTCGACCGCATCACAAAACGGCGATGTGGGCCCACGGGGTGATTGAAAGGTGTCGGCGGTGCCTGAAGCGAAGGCAAGGTGACACCGGCGAGTTGCCGATCAACAGCCTTGGACTGGTCGGAACGATTCGCTCCGCCTGCAAGCAGGCGTCGGCCCTGTGACAGGACGTCGCCGAGACCGGTCAGGCCCATTCCTTCGGCGAGATTCTTCACCAGCCGCAGCTGCAGCCGAGCCGCCTTGGCCGGGTTCCGCGCCAAATGCGCCGCAGTGCGCCACAGCAGTTCACCGTCAGACGGTGGCTGCTCACCCTGCCACTCGACCGGCTCATAAGGCCAGGGCGCGTCGGGTTCCTGCTGGTTGAACATCTGCATCATCAGCACACCAGCGGCGCCGTCGATCGTGGCGTGATGTGTCTTCGAGAGCAGTGCCCAGCGGCGCCGTCAGCCAAACCCTCGATCACGTAGACCTCCCACAACGGATGGCGACGGTCCATCGGCCGCCCGATGATTCGCGCAACCTGTTCGGCGAGCTGATCAGCTGCCCCGGGGGGAGCGAGGCCAATCTCTCGTACGGGGTAATCGAGGTCGAAATTCGGGTCGTCGATCCAGTACGGATGATCGAGTCCGAACGGCACATCAACCACCCGACGACGGAACGGCTCGAGGTGACCAACGAGCGAACCGAACCGCTCATAGACCGCACGGAACGGATCAAAGTCAGGCGACGGGCGTTCATAGATACTCAACCCGTTGACGTGCCCGTAGGTTGTCGGCGTCTCCATGTACAGGAATATTGCGTCGAGTCCTGACAATTGCTTCATATCGCTCGATCTTCGGTCTCTGTGGCGGTGCGACCCATGAGTTCAGCCGCCCAATCCAGCGGCGATGGCGGTGCTCAGCTGAACGGGATCGACTCCGCAGTCGGCCCCGGCCTGACCGACGAGGAGGAGTGATGGCTCGTCGCCCGCAAGCAGCAGCGGCACCAAAACATCTTCGCCGCCGGCTCGCTCGTATGCGGTCACGATCGTGCAATGCGCCGCGTTGGCGTCGATACCTGCATCGGTGAGTAGGCCAAACAGCGCAGGAGCGAACACACCTTCTGGCGCTTCGGCTGGGAAGTCGGCCGGATCGATCAGCGGGCCATCGTCTTCCGGAACCGCGGTGGGGGTCGGTGTGTCATCGCCTGCCACTGGGGTGGGCGCCGGCGTCGGTGTCGGTGTCGGCGTAGGCGTCGGCAACGCTACTGCGGCGTACGAAACAATGTCGGCGGTGCCTGACGACGTGTCGGCCGATGCATAGACACCAAGGCCCGCTGCGACAAACGCAACGGCACCAAGACCTGCCAGGACGGTTTGGTCACCGGGCAGAGGGGCCGCCAACTTGACGGCCGAGCCGGGGGCACGCTGCGCGTCGATACCCAGCCAGCCCTTGCCGTCGACCCAGACCATGATCGGCGGCATCACGACCAGCGCTGCCAGCAGAGCAATGGCCACATTGAGCGTGACAATCAGGCCAAAGTCGCGCAACAGCGGAAGCGGCGAGATCACCAGCACGGCGAACCCACCGATCGTGGTCACTGCTGACGTGAAGAACGCCCGACCGGTGCGGGCCGCAGCAGTGTCGCTGGCCTCTCTGGCCGTAAGCCCTTTCTCGCGTTCTTCGAGGTATCGGCCGAAGATCAGCACCGAGAACTCGGTGCAGGTTGCAATCACGAGTGGCCCAGACACGGTGGTGAGCGGGCTGAGCTCGATACCGAGTAACCCAACGATCAAGGACGATGCGCCAACGGCGAGGAACACCGGCACGAGTGCGAGCATGGCCCGACTGAAGCTGCGGAATCGCAACACCAAGAA
>JBDNHG010000216.1:0-3648 GCA_041688925.1 Acidimicrobiales bacterium
GCGTCCCGCTGATCATCGGGCTTGTCGTGGTTATTGCCGGACTGCTGGGAACCATGGTGTTCATGGTCGTCAAGAGCGACGGCGACGACACGTCCGCTGCGGCTGCCGACGCGACCTACGTCATCACCCAGGCCGCAGCGACGCAACCAGTGTTCGAGCCAAAAGGCGACGCCGGCGACAATCCATTCTTCCCGATCGATGTTCAGCTGGCCGCCTTTTCACAGCAGATGGACGAGTTGGACCTGCCAACCGAGGTCGACGAAGCGACGGTCCAAACCGGCCTGTACGGCGGCACGGTCGAGAACACATGCGATCCCGAACGGCTCATCGACTATCTGATCACCAACCCCGACAAAGGTGCAGCGTGGGCTGCGGTCCAAGGCATTCCGTTCACCGAGCTCGCTACGTACATACGGTCACTCGATGCTCGGGTCCTGGCCGCAGACGCAATGGTCATCAACCATGGCTACGACACGCCGTCAGGCGCAGCAACCGTGATCGAGACAACGCTCGAAGCCGGCACGGCGGTACTCGTCGATGCCAATGGCGACATCCGTTCCCGCCGTTACTGCGGCAACCCGGTGACGCCTCGACCTGTGGTCTATCGCGAACACCGCTGCCTCGTGATGCCAGCGCTGGTCTACCTCTCCCCTGGCGGCGCTGTCGGCTCCGGCGCTCCGAGCGAGGTCGAGCTGACCGGTCAGATCGCAACCTCCGACGACCAGACCTGGACTGAAATCGCCTGGGGTCAGACGGCGACCGATACGGCTTGGACGCCGTCGGCCAATCTGTTGCCGACACTTTGTGTGCCCGGCGCCGACGCTGGCAGCCTGCCAATTGCTGGTCCGACCACGCTGGCGACCCCAACGCCGATCCCCTCAGCGGTGGAACCCGCAGCGACGCCGACAACGATCGCTACGCCGACACCCACGTCCCAGCCGACGCAACCAACCCCTACGACGGCTCCTGCCCTACCGAACCCGACGACGCCGCCATCGACGCCGACACCAACGCCGACGGCGACTGTTCCGGCACCGACCCCCACGCCGAGTTGCCCTGATGCTGATGGCGATGGCATCTGCAATGCACCCGACAACTGCCGTGATGTCGCAAACCCTGATCAGGCCGATGTCGATGACGATGGCAAGGGCGATGCATGCGACACGTGCACCGACACCGACAAGGACCTGCACTGCGACGTTTGCGACAACTGCCCCGAAATCCCCAACCCGAACCAGGCCGACACTGACAACAACGGCCTGGGCGACGTCTGCGACGGTGCTGCCAGCAATGATTGCGCTTCGTCGAGCTACCTCGGCCTGGACCGCTCGACGGCCGAATCGAAAGCAAACCTGAACAGCTGTTCCTACCGCATCTCACGCATCGACCACGAGCGGTTCAACCTGACCCAAGACTTCGTGCCCGACCGCATGAACTGGGAAATCGACAACAACATCATCACCCGCATCACCCTCGGCTAGCGAGACTGCTGAGTCCCACGAATTGTCCATGCGCCAGGCGCCTGGACAATTCAGCTCAGACAGGATGAGGCCCCCCGGGGGGGTCTGACAGTCCCCCGCTTGACACTTACACCCCTGGGTGTTCTACCCCTATCCTTTAGCAGACGCCCAGGTGGGGCCGTCGGCGAGGTTGACGTCGAGTGGCACACGCAGGTCGAACGCGCTGGCCATGACTTCGACGACGAGATCACGGGTGGCGTCGAGTTGGTCGGGTGCAACTTCGAGCACGACCTCGTCGTGCACTTGCAGGATCACCTCGGCCGACAGGTCGCTCTTTTCGAGCGCCCGGTCGAGTTCGACCAGCGCCACCTTGAAGATGTCGGCCGCGAGACCCTGGATGCCGGCGTTCATCGCCTGGCGTTCACCGGCTTGGCGGATACGGAAATTCGACGAGCTCAGCTCGGGTATCTGGCGGCGGCGGCCGAACAGCGTCTCGGTGTAGCCACGTTGACGGGCCTCGGCAACGGTGTCATCCATGTATTTGCGAACCGCAGGGAAAGCCTCGAAGTACGCGTCCAGGATGACTTGCGCCTCGCCGGTCGGTATCGCCAACCGTTGGCCGAGCCCGTAGGCCTCCATGCCGTAGGCCAACCCGTAACTGACCATCTTCGCTTTTGACCGTTGTTCGACGGTTACGGCGTCGGATTCGACACCAAAGATACGAGATGCGGTTGCGTTGTGGATGTCGTCGCCGGCCTCGAATGCGCCGATCAGACCGGGGTCCTCGGCCAGATGTGCGATGCAGCGCAACTCGATCTGGTTGTAGTCGGCGATGAGCAGCGTCTTGCCGGGGCCGGCGACGAACGCCCGTCGGAAGTTGCGACCGCGCTCAGAACGCACCGGAATGTTGTGCAGGTTCGGCTGATCGCTGCTGAGGCGCCCTGTTCGAGCAACGGTCTGGTTGAACGTGGCCCGGATGCGGTCACCAGGGCCGACTTCGGCCACGAGACCCTCACCGTAGGTCGATCGCAGTTTCTCGACTTCGCGATACTGAAGCAGAAGGTCAACCATTGGATGGTCGTCGCGCAGCTTCTCGAGTGTGGCCGCGTCGGTCGAATAGCCCGTCTTGGTTTTCTTTTGCGGTGTCAGCCCGAGCTTGTCGAACAAGATCTCGCGCAGCTGCTTCGTCGAATTGATGTTGAAGTCTTCGCCAGCGGCTTCGATGGTCGCGGCCCGAAGCCGGTCACACTCTGCGGTGAGATCGTCGCGCATGCGGATCAGCTCTGGGAGGTCGACACCGACACCGAGGTGCTCCATCTTTGCCAACACGCGAATGAGTGGCACTTCGATCTTGGTGTTGAGTTCGGTAAGGCCGAGATCAGCCATCGATTCTCGTATTGGTGCAACGACGGTTGCGATCGCCAGCGCTCGCCGCCCCGCAAGCAGTGCCTCGTCGACCGTGTCCTCGCCGAAGTCGAGTTGACCGTCGGGTGCGGCGTCACCGCCAGGTAGTTCCTTGGAAGCGAAGCGCAACAACAGGCCCTCGAGCGGGTATGAGGTCTCGGCCGGGTCGAGCAGGTAGCCGGCGAGCGCGGTGTCAATCGCCAGACCGGGCAAATCGATGCCGAGATCGAACAGGGCGCGCATGGTCGCCTTGATCTCATGGCCGCATAGATCAGTGTCGATGTTTCCGATCGTTTCGTTGACAGCCGCTGCGACCCCGGGGTCGGCCAGCAGCTCGCGCCGCACCCACAAGACGTCACCTTGTTCAACATCGCTGGTGACGGCGAGGCCCAGCAACTCTTTCGCGTCATTGAAACTGCCGGCCAGCCCGACGGGTCCTTTCAGCGGCAAGGCATGTAGCGCCTCGATGGCCGCCGCCGGAGACTCGACAGTGATCATCTCGGCCTCGATGACGTCGATGTCGCCCATGGCAGCGCCACCGTCGAAGTCGAGGACCTCGGTGAGCCGGTCATAGAGCGCCCGGAACTCGAGGAAGTCAAACAGACGCCGCACTTCTTCGCCGTCGATTCCACCGATCTGTAGGTCAGAGATCGCTGCTTCGATCGGAACGTCGAGCACCAGCGGCATCATCTCGAGATTGCGGCGCACATTGACTTCGTAGGTCGCCAGGTTCTCGCGCAACTTCGGCGTCTGCTCGTCGATGTGCGCATAGATGCCCTCGATA
>JBDNHG010000217.1:0-3589 GCA_041688925.1 Acidimicrobiales bacterium
GGCGCCGGCGTTGAGGTTGGCGACGCGATCGGGCACTGATTCTTTTGCCGTCAACACGATCACGGGCAGCGAGCCATGTGTGGTGCGCAACTGTTTGAGCAGTTCCTCGCCGCTCAACCCTGGCAGCATTAGATCGAGCACGACGAGATCGACTGACCCAGATCTGGCCAGTTGCAGGCCGAGTTGCCCGTCGCTAGCGGTGAGCACCGTGAACCCCTCGGCCTTGAGGCCGCGCTCAAGAAACGCTGCGATGCGTTCCTCGTCCTCGATGACCAGCACGGTCTGCGCCATGACACCCCATCTTCGCAGCTGCCACCGACCCCTACCTGATAATTCTCTCAGCTAAGGGGAGGCCATTACATGATCTTGGCGCTATCGACGCTTCTTGCGTCCCTTCGTAGCTTTGGATGCCGAACCAACGGATCCCTTACGCGAGGCAGTGTTGACGGTGCGTTCACAAAACCAGAAGTTGCACACCCATTTTTCGCCGCTCCACACCGGAGTTCCGGCGTGTACTGCCTTGTGATCGGGTTCGGCGGTGCCAGGCGTGACGAGATCGAAGAGTGCAAGGCGCCCGACCTTGGGTTTGACCTTGGCCTTGGCCTTGGGGAAGGTCGTTGAACCACCCTTGCCCGGCTCGTGCAGATAGAGAAGCCCGGTTTTCAGGCGTTGACCCGCCATCCGGTAGTGGACATTCGACGGATCGGCACGGTAGGTATCGAGATGCGGCGTGTACTTGCCGCCCACCTCATAATGCACGACCTGGATCCGCTCGCAGTTCTTGGCCGGAAGCCCCGCCGCTTGCGCAACCCGCTGCACTATGGACCGCACGATCTTTGTCTGATCGGTGTACACCCAGCCAATGTCCGCGGTGCGACGGAGATTGTTCTCGACCGTCTCGCCGTTGGAGTTGATAATCGAGGCGTTGCCCATGTCGTTTCGGGCGAGATCGATGATGTGCGCGCACTCTTCGGCCGATGCGAAGTCGTCGATGACCTCAATGCGGGGCGAGTCACATAACACGCCGGTCTCGACTGACTTCTTGAACAAGGCCATGGGTTTACTTTAGTTGGCCACCGTCGACGGCCTCGTCGGAGTTGCCCCGATAGGCCGCGCTCTCAGCTCCGAACGGCTCCCTGCTTGGGCCTGCCAGAGGACTTGCCGGCCTGTCGGCGGGCCCATAGACTCTGTGGCTATGCCTTCGGTGCGAGAGACCAAGTTGCCCGGTGTGGGCGTCCGCCATGAGTTCACAACCGCCAATGGTGCGGTGATGGCGGTGGTCGTGCATCACGACGGTCGCCGCGAAATCATGTCGTACGACGACGACGATCCTGATGCATGTCACTCGCTCGTGAGCCTCACTGAACACGACACCCAAACGCTCGGCGAGATCCTCGGCGTCAGCCATGTAACCGAGACGGTCGATGTCGTGCGCCAGGCGATCGAAGGGCTCGCAATTGATTGGGTCGACATCACGGCTGGGTCGACGATGGCCGGTTCGTCGATTGGCGATGGTCGCTTCCGCACTCGTACCGGCGCTTCGATCGTTGCCGTGATCCGCAGTGGCACCTCTGTGCCTGCACCCGAGGCCGACTTCGTACTGGTTTCAGGCGACGTCGTTGTGGCCGTCGGCACGCCCGACGGCTTGACTTCGTTACGTGCGCTGTTGGCCGACTGAGCGCGGGTGCTATTCGCTACTAGCTCACTAGCCACGATCGTCGCCGCCGGCTCCACAGAAACCGCCACTGCATTTCTCGAGGTCGGTGCTGTCGTTCTCGGGCTCGGCATCTTGTCGAGGCTCGCGAGCCGACTCGGTATTACTGCGGTGCCGCTGTACCTGATTGCCGGTTTGGCCTTTGGCAAGGGAGGCCTAGCTGAGATCGATGTGAGCGAGGACTTCGTCGCGCTCGCTGCCGAAATCGGCGTGCTGTTGTTGTTGTTCACACTGGGCCTCGAATACAGCGATGAAGAACTGCGCAACGGTTTGCGCACCGGCGTGCCCCCTGGCGTGGCCGACATGGTGCTCAATGCCGGATCCGGCCTGCTGATGGGTTTGGCGCTCGGCTGGGAGCCGCTTGCTGCGGTACTGCTCGCTGGGGTGACCTGGGTGTCGTCATCCGGTGTCATCTCCAAGGTGCTCGCCGACTTCGACCGGCTCGGCAACCGCGAAACCCCGCCGGTTTTGAACTTATTGGTCATCGAGGACCTTGCGATGGCGGTGTACTTGCCAGTCGTCGCTGCTCTGATTGTTGGTGGCACGTTGGCCGAAACTCTCACAAGCGTTGTGGTTGCTCTTGCCGTCGTCGCTGCGATCCTGCTGTCGGCACTTCGCTATGGACGTGTTCTCAGCCGTGGCTTGGGTGCCGGGTCTGACGAGTCGTTGCTGCTGGCCGTCTTCGGCATCGTGCTCGTCGTCGCCGGAGCCGCTCAGCTCTTCGAGGTTTCCGGAGCGATCGGCGCATTCTTGGTCGGGCTTGGCCTGTCAGGAAAGACGCAGGAACGTGCGTTGCGATTGATGGCGCCGCTTCGTGATCTATTCGCAGCGACGTTCTTTGTCTTCTTTTCATTCCAGATCGACCCCGCCGATCTCATTGCGGTCGCTGGTTGGGCCATCCTTCTGACGATCATCACTGCCATCACCAAGGTGGCGACCGGCTGGTTCGCTGCCAAACGACGTGGCGTAGGTCCGCGTGGCCGCCTTCGTGCCGGCACGGTGCTCATTGCACGTGGCGAGTTCTCGATCGTGATCGCAGCACTCGGCACCAACCTCGCCGACGGGGCTGAACTTGGAGCACTCGCTGCTGGTTATGTGCTGCTCACTGCCGTTGTTGGCCCGTTGACAACCCGCTTCTCAGATCAAATGCATCGCAGCGCCAGCCAAGCGAGAGAGCGCCGCAAGACAGCGCAACTGGTTGCGTGAACGATCAGCGGCCGTCGCTTCACCGCTGCGGCAGCGGTGGCAGCTCAAGGCCACGGGCGCGGCGAGACGTCGGCGGTCATCGCCGTTGTCTACGACGACACGCCCCAGATTCCGTTGGCCTGAGCCGTTTTTCGGGCAGGTGGGGTCATCCAGTCGGCACGACCGTCGCGAGCGCCACTGGACGAGACGCCGACCAGCTTGTTCGGCAGCGTGATGACGATTGCGCTATCGGGCAGCGGGGGAGAACCCGGGCGATTCGGTCCAACGATCAACGGAAGAGCATCCATCGCAGCGTCTCGTGCTGCATCAGTCTCGTAAAACTGCACATCGCGAATCTGTTCGTACTTGTCGGCACCCAACAGCACAGCGTCGTAGCCATCGGCGATATCGACAATGAGCTGCTTCTTCGTGATCACCAGAGTCAGCCAGGGCGCATGGGCGATGCTGGCCTCGATTACCGCCAAACGCAGGTCGAGAGGGGCATGATCGGCGCACTCCTTTGCAAGTGCTTGTTCTGAAACGACCAGCTCGATGCGATCGAGGTTGGCCGCTCGTTTTGCCAACACGGCAATGCCGAGGTGGGCAATCGTCGGTGGATCGAACGAGCCGGGGTAGACACCTACACGTTCCTCTTCATATACTGGGTCGGTCATGTTGCATTGCACGGTA
>JBDNHG010000218.1:0-5659 GCA_041688925.1 Acidimicrobiales bacterium
ACGTCGCTGCGTTTGGTGTCTCGGTAACCCGGTTGTCCAACAGCAGTTCGATTTCGCCGTCCAGTTCGGAGTCAGCGAGCACTGGCCAAAGCCAGGCAGCAACGTCGAGTTGCACCTCGTCTTCGGCGTCTCTGTACAGCCGATCTGCCTTGTCGACGTCTCGGTCACCGGCCAGCAACCGAACGTGCAGCGCATAGGCAGAGATCGAGCGCTTGGTGTCTTCGCCATACCAGGACGGATAGTGCTCTTCGATGTTGGCCAGGTAGGACTTGGCGTTCAACAGCACCTGCTCGTCGACGGGGAATCCCTCTTGCTCAGCGAGCACCAGTGCATGGGTTGCCTGCACCGTGTTGTACGGGATCGATTCGCGACCACGACGCCAATACGGGAAGCCACCGTCGTCGTTCTGCATGCTCGACAGGCGGTCGAGGTCGCTGTTGACCACAGCACGCAGTTCGTCGGGCGATGGCAGCTCTTCGGCCTTGAAGGCGGTGAGGATGTCGTCGAGCGAGACGATCGCCATGATGCGAGAGGCGAAGGCATCGCTGCTGTCGTAGCGATACTCGGACAAGTAGATGACCGCATCGGTCAGCGCCGCTACTGCGGTCGACGAGGTGGTGATCTCGAGGCCACCGAACTGCGGGAACACATCTTGTGGCTCGCTGAACGGTTGGGCAATGCTGCCGCTGTCGACGACGCCATAGGTCGCAAACGCTTCGGCTGTCGCCGGCGTGTACACCGGGAACTCGCCTTCGGCGGCATCGGCGAACAAGCCGGCCGACGCTGCGACCTGGTAGCGAGCGATGCCCGCTTCGACCGCTGATACCTCGAAGCGCACTTCGACTCGGTCGTTGGCGGGCACGGTCACGGTGGTGCCGTCTCGTCCGTCAACATCGAGGTTGGTCGAACGCAGGGCGAGGTCGACCGTTAGGTCGTCGTCGGTAGCGTTCTGCACGATCACGGGGAACTCGAACACGTCGCCGAAATTGGCGAATCGGGGAGGAGTTGGTCGCACGGTGATCGGCAGCCGGGCGGTGATGTTGGATTCGCCGCTGCCTGCGTCGGTTGCGTCAGCGGTAGCGACGACCATGACCCGGTAGCGGGTTAAGTTGTCGGGAAGCGGTACGTCGACGACAGCGCGTCCCTCGGCGTCGGTGGTGACTTCGGGCTCGAAGACCGCAAGCGCATCGAAGTTCGTGCGAAGCTCAATCGCTGCTTGCTCGCCGCCTGCGGCCTCACCTTGCGCGGCCGATGCAACCTGAGGGGCCGCAGCGTCCGCTCGGACGGCTTCGTCAGAAGCGAAATCGTCGCTGCTCTCTGCGGTGGCGCCGTCGCCGCCTGAGGCCCCCTCGGTTTCGATCGACGGATCGGACAGCAGCAATGTGGTGCGGCCCCGGAAGGTCTGGACGTAGCCGCCGGTCTGTGAATAGAACGCATCGAGGGGATTCTGTAGTTGGTAACCGGTCAGTGACAGCACGGCCTCGTCGACGACGATGACGGTGAGTTCGGCATCGGCAACGGGTTCGCCATCGGCGTCGGTAACTGCAACGTCGAGTTGGGTTTCGCTGCCCGGTTCGAGGTTGGCGAGTCGCGGTGCAACATCGATCGTGAGCTCGCGCTCGTCGGCGGGAACACCGAGGGTCAGCTGCCCCGCAGCGAACGCTGGGCGGGCAGGAAGGTCAGCATCGACCTCGCCGTTCGCTGATCGTGGCGCAGTGCCGACGACCTCGAACTGCAATCCGATTCCGGGAATGTCATCAGACGTGATCGGGATCTGCACGACGGCGCTGCCGTTCTCGTCGAAGGCGAACGTTTCAGTGCGGTCGATCGAGCCACGCGACACGACCAACAGGCCATGGGCGACAGAGAATGGCGACTGCACCAGGATCTCGGCGGTGTCGCCTGGCTGGTAGTCCTGGCCGTCGGGGATCAACGTCAGTTCTTCGAGGTCGACTCGGCGGCTGGTCGGGCGTTCGCCGCCGGCAACCCACCGGGTTAGTTCGGTCAGGTTGGTGCGGCCCTCGGCGTCGGTGACGGTCGCCGACATGCGGTAGCGGCCACCCTCGGACGGACGGAACGAACACACCATGGCGTCGTCGCCACTGATGATCTCGCAAGATTCGTCGGGAACTTCGGCCTCGGTCCACGAACCGCTTTGGAACTGCCATTCGAGACGGACCGATTCGACGGTGACGGGTTCGTCGACGGCTACTTCGCCGTCGATGTCGGTCACGATGACATCGAGGTCGAGCCGCTCGCCGGCCTGCACGAATGTGCGGGCGCCCTTCATGCCGACATAGA
Organism: Acidimicrobiales bacterium; assembly: GCA_041688925.1. GTDB lineage: Bacteria > Actinomycetota > Acidimicrobiia > Acidimicrobiales > UBA10347 > UBA10347. Next base: position 2,302 of record JBDNHG010000218.1, read on the forward strand.
GCTCGGCCGGATGAATCAGAGCATTTGTTGAGCCGGTGATCAGCTGGCGGGTCACGTCGGCAACGGTTGCAGATGCCGTGATGTTCACTGGGCGCGGCTTGCCTTCGGTATCGATTGTTACGGCGAGACCGTGTTCACCAGCGGGATCGGTCGCAGCGCTGAAGTACTCGGTCGTCGAGTCTGCACCGAAGCCTCCGCCGCCGAAGCCGTCTTCGAATGCGAACTGATTGAACGAGTACCACCACGGGACCCACACACCAAAGGTGTATTCGGGCCAACTCGGTGGTGAGTAGCTCGTTGCGCTGCCTGCGACGGTCCACTCGACTGGAGACGAGGCGATTGCTCCGCCGGCGAAGTAGTCGGCTTGGGCGTTCACGGTGAACGTTTCACCCGCGAGATACGGGCCAGCGTCGGCGACCTCGGCGGTCACCTCGAAGTCGGGGCGACGGAACTCTTGCACCCGAAGTTCGTGCCAGGCGTTTGAGTTTTCTGCTCCGCTGAAGGCGCCGGTGCTGAACTGCACGCCGGCGCTTCCCAACGTGATGTCATCGGGGAGGTCGATTTCGAGGTCGAAGCCACCGAGCGCGCTGAGCGTGGCTTCGCCGGTGCCGATCTCGTTGCCGAATGCATCGTTGGCGATCCAGGTGACGGTTTCTCCAGCATCTGGCAGCGACAGGTCGGCGGGTACGTCGACATCGACTTGGCGCACCCAACCCTTGAGGTGGGCGGTTTCGCCCGGCTTGTAGAGACCGCGGTCGTCGATGATGTACCAACGAAGCTCGTCATTGCGGTCCCAACGCTCGGCCCAGAAGTCGCCGAGCAGAGCCACATCGCCGTCGGATTCGGCCCACATGCCTCGTGACCTGTTGGGCAGGGGAATTTCGGCGGTGCCATCGGCAACGGTGGTTCCTGAGCCTCCGCCGACCATTTCGACGGTGGCGCCGGCGACGGGTTCGCCGGTGGTGAGGTCGGTGACCCAGGCGACTGCATTCAGGTTGTCGGCGATGGCGTCGAGACCCAATGCGGTGCGTTGCACCCACACCGCAAATGGCTCATTGCGATAGTCGTCTTCGCGTCGCTGCGTTGGGCCGACAACAACCACCAGGTGGCTGCTTGTTCCGAGTTCATTGGAGAGATCTATTGCTGTCTCACTGAAGTCGTTGGCTTCGCTGCCGGTGGAGACGGTGCGCTCTGCGAGCACGTTCCAGCCCGAGCGGTACTCGCCCCGTGCGATCTCCCACTGGTTCTCGGTGAACGCCTGCCAGTCTTCGCGTGGGTCGACCTCGTACACGGTCAAGGTGAGCTCGTCGTTGTTGATCGACGTCACGTTGAGTTGTTGGTCGTCGACGATCGGGTCGAGAGTGACAAGCGAACGTCCAGGAGGGAAGAGCGCTGGGTCGGCATCGCCCACTCGAAAGTCTTCGGTGGCGTCGTCGCCGAGTTCTTGCCCGTAGATGTCGGTGAGTTCGGCGGCGATGGTGACCTGATAGTTGGTGCGTCCGGCGGTGAGGCCCTGCATTGTGATCTGGTTCCAGCTGACGCCGATCTGTAGCCCAGGAATCGCGGGCTCGACGCTGACCATGTCAGCGGTGAAGGTCTCGGTATCGATCGGATTCGACATCACGACGCGGAACTGTGAGCCAGGCTGGCAGCCGTCGCCATAGCCGCATTGGGCTTCGGTGACTTGGAAAGGGCCATAGGTGCGGCCGAAGTGGGAGCTGACCTCAGGTGATGTCTCGGGGCCTTCGGCAGAGGGAATATCTGGCCCGATGTTGAGGGTGATGGCTGCGTCGGTGGGTAGCGGTTCGACTGGCCGAACAACGATCCATCGTTCGGGGAGGGCATTCTCGGCCATCGTTGCGATCGATGTGTCTTCGTTGACCTCGTCGCCACTGGCCAGGCGAATCGCGACATCGTCGCCGTCGGCGAGCAGATCGATGACCCCGAGAATCGCTTCGGGGTTCACGCGCTGATCGAAACGGATGAAGAAGATTGGGTCGGTCGACAATGACTCGTTGATTGGCGTGACGTCGACGACCTGTGGGGTCGGCGTCGAGAACTCGAAGCTCACGGCCTGGGCCAGTTCGCCGCCGGTTGCCGACTCGGTGCCTGCGGGAATCTCGACCGTGTAGTTGGTGGCCGCCGGGATGCGGTCGATGGCGTCGGGTTCGTATTCGAATCGCACGGTGCTGGTGCCAAGCCAGATCCACCGGCCTGGCATTTCGGGTGTGATCGTGATGGGCACGTTGGCTGCTTCGACCTGGCTCACGGTGGACAAGGCGACCATTGGCTGGTTGAAGGTGACCGAAATGAAGGGTGCCAGATCAACGGGACCTTCGGGCTGGTAGCGGACGACCTCGAGTGGTCCCGAGGCGGTGTCTGGAGCGTCGGCATCTGCCGGGGGAGGGAACTCGCCCTCGACCGTGGTGCCGGGCCGTGGTCGTGGCCGGGTGTCGGGTGGCCGATTGAAGTCGACTTGATCGGTGGCTTCTGCCTCGAGATCGGGCAGGCGGTTGAGAAGCTGGTCGACGCCGGCGGTGTCGAGTGGATCGCCGTCGATGGTGGTTTCGCGTTCGATCGGGTCAGTGGCATCACCCGACGCGTTGTCGAGATTGATGATGATCTCGGTGTCGCCCGGGTGATCGCCGGTGTCTTCGATGCGCACAGTTACTCCTTGGCTGGCTGCGTCGGTGCCCTCACCGTCACCATCGCCGGAGTCGGACCCGCCACTGGTTTGTCCGGTGTCTGGGTCGTCAGGGTCGCCGCCGGCAACGGGGTCACTGCTGCAGGCACCAGCGAAGAGCGCCAGAACCAAGAGCGCGGCACCGATCAACGTGAGCTTTGATGAAGACTTCATGTTCCTCTGACGTTCCAATTCGTTATCTGGTTCCCAGGATGACACTTTTCTCACGGATTCCCCTGGCGAACCCGGCTAGCCCGCCTTTCGACTCGTTCCTCGCCGAAACGCTGCTTTCGAGTTGTCACCTCTACGGTCCCGGACCGCTTCGCTACCTCTTCGACCAACATTAGTCGGCCTTGGTTCGCTGCGGCTGTGGGAGCTGAAGCCTCTACGGTTCCGGGTGGCCCTTTTGGAGCGGGGAGGGACGAGCGGCGAGGGAGTTTGGTGGTATTCGGATCTGGCGAATGCCAGGAGCAGTGGTAGTCCGCCTTTTTCGCAGGGCGAAAAACGCTGTTGTTGAGTTGTCACATCGACGGTCCCGGACCGCTTCGCTACCTCCTTCGCCCCCATTAGTCCGCCTTTTTCGCAGGGCGAAAAACGCTGTTGTGGAGTTGTCACATCGACGGTCCCGGACCGCTTGGCTACCTCCTTCGCCCCCATTAGTCCGCCTTTTTCGCA
>JBDNHG010000219.1:0-4029 GCA_041688925.1 Acidimicrobiales bacterium
ACCATGGCGAAGACCTGGCGATCAACGGATCAAACGCCGAAGAAATGCTGGCGCATCGCGATCTCATCACCCAGATCCAAGAACAGCACGACATGACGTTGCTGTGGGGCTGCGAGCTCAACATCGGCGCCAGCGGCGGCCTCGACTACGAAGACGACTTCCGGGCGATGTTCGACTACACGGTCGCCTCGGTGCACTCGCACTATGACCAGTCGATGACGAAGCAGACCGAACGATTGGTTGCGGCCATCGCCGACCCGACCGTCGACTCAATTGGTCACCTGACGGGGCGCAAGATCGGCCATCGTCCTGGCATCGAACTCGAAATCGACATCCTGCTCGAAGCGCTGATGCACTTCGACGTGGCACTCGAGATCAACGGCTCGTTGAACCGCCTCGACGCCGGTGCCGACGTCGTACGCCGGGCCGTCGAACGAGGCGTCAAGCTCGTCATCAACACCGACAGCCACCACACCAGCGAACTCGGCCGCATGGAATACGGCGTGCTCACAGCGCAACGCGGCTGGGTGCCCAAAGATCTGGTCATCAACACCTGGGACCGCGACCGCTTCCTCGCCTGGGTCGGATCGCACCGAGCCGCGCCCTGAGTTGTCTACTCCCCCCGGGGTGCAACGGCTAAGTTCACGGGGGATTCTGCGCCTTTGGCGCTACTAGCCAGGGAGCAATAGATGAGCATCGGACGTGTCCGACCCGCAGTGCAATCAATGCCGGCATATCGGCCAGGCAAGGCTGCTGAGCAAGCCGAAGCCGAACACGGCATCGAGAACGCTATCAAGCTCGCCTCGAACGAGAACCCGTATCCGCCGGTGCCATCGGTCGTCGCAGCGATCAGCCAGGCAGCGACCGGCGTGAACCGTTACTGCGACCATCTGGCCATCGACCTGCGCACCGCAATCGGCAACATGCTCGGCAAAGAACTCGACAACATCGCCGTCGGCTGCGGATCAGTCGGCCTGCTACAGCAACTCTGTCTTGCCTACCTCGACCCCGGTGACAACGTCGTCTACCCGTGGCGGTCATTCGAGGCATACCCCGTCAATATCCAGATGATGGGAGCTGAGTCCAAACAGATTCCGCTCGTCGACCATGCATTTGACCTCGACGCTGTCGCCAACGCTGTCGACGAGCGCACGAAGATCATCATGCTCGCGACACCGAACAACCCCACAGGCACAGCGCTCACAGTCGATGCGATCCGAACGATGCTGGCCAAAGTGCCTGGCGACGTCATCGTGTTGATCGACGAGGCCTACCGCGAGTTCCTCGACCCAAGTTTCGGCGACCCGATCGAGCTACTGAGCGAGTACCCGAACGTCGTCGTCAGCCGCACCTTTTCGAAGGCCTACGGTCTGGCAGGCCTACGGATCGGCTACTTCGTCGCCGCGCCGGCCATCATCGACGAAGTCAACAAGGTGCTTGCGCCCTTTGCCGTCAACGCGCTGGCCCAAGCAGCGGCGCTCGCCGCGCTGGCCGCGCGAGATGAATACGAACCCTTCCTGGCCATACTGCGAGACGAGCGGGCACGTGTCGTCGCTGCACTGACGACAGCCGGCTGGCACCTGCCCGACGCGCAGGCGAACTTTGTGTACCTGCCGCTTGGCGAGCGCACCGCCGACGTCTATGTCGCGATCGAGAAACGTGGCGTCGTGACTCGTCCCTTCGCCGGCGAAGGAATCCGCGTCACCATCGGCACGCCCGAACAAAACGATCGATTCCTGGCCGCACTCGCCGAGGTCGCCACGCCCTGAACAGTTATGCAGGCGGCGGGCGATAGAACGTGGCCAGTTGCGCCGCACCGGCAGCAACACCACCACCCGCAGCCAAGATCAAGCCCAGCCAGTCGTCAAGATCGCGGTCGATGCCGAGCGTATTGTCGAATGACCATTCGCCTGGGCCGAGCATCGCAATGCCGACCGCGGCCACGGCCAGGATGAACGTGTATTCCCAGCCTCCGCCGACGATGAAGAACCCACTCGCTCGGTGCACGGTGTAGCCGGCGACGAGCATGACGCCGACGAAACCCATCGCTGCGAACGTGGTGAGTAGCCCGATCGCCAGGCCGATGCCTGTCAAGATCTCTGTGCAGGCAGCGAGCCTGGCATGCAACGCGCCAGGTTTCATACCAATCGAGTCGAACCAGCCGGCCGTACCGGCGAGCTTTCCGCCGTTGAAGACCTTCGCGTAGCCATGGGCTGCCATCGTCAACCCAAAGCCCACCCTCAAGATCAGCATCGCCGCGTTGTATTCATCCATGGTCGAACCCCCTGCGATGACTCTATTGCACACAGCTGGCCTAACCTGAACCCGTGGGAACGGTCATCAATGTCGTTATCGCGATCGCAGCGTTTTACTTCATCATGCGCACGGGATTGAAGCTGCTTGGTAGCTTCTCGCAGCCAATGGCCGAGCCACCACCGCCCGGCGAAATGCGCAAGGTGAAGCTGAACTATCGGTGCGACATCTGTGGCTCAGAAGCCCGCATGACGATGGCACCCGACGAAGATCCGCCGGCGCCGCGCCACTGCCTCGACGACATGCGGTTGATCACACCGGTCGAGTAACGACGGTTGTTTCCGCAACGGAAACAACCGTCGGTGCTGCTTGGTTCAGTGGAACTGAGTGGCGGTGACGATGCCGCCCAGGATCAGACCCAGTCCGCCGAGCAGGTACCAGTTGCTGGTACCGCCGGGCACCCAGCCCATGTAGTTGAGGATGATCATGAGCGCGCCGCCTATGAGCAGCGAGAACATGACGACCGGAACCCACATCGGGCTGACCTTGCCTGGCACGTATCCCGAGCTGTACGGCTGCTGTACCGGGGCCTGAGCTCCTTGGGGTTTGGTTCCCTTTGCGGTGACTCGACCGCCCTGGACTTTGCGTTTCTGTGGGCTTGCCATTTGCCTAGACTAGTCAAATACGAGCGCCACGAAACGCAAGCCGCAATACAGTGGCCCAATGGCACCTCGTGTGGTCGTTATCGACAACTATGACTCGTTCGTCTACATCCTCGTGCAGTACCTGGGCGAGTTGGGCGCCGACCTGCACATTTACCGTCATGACGAGATCACCGTCGACGAAATACGCGCCCTCGAGCCCGATGCCATCCTGATCAGCCCCGGGCCCGGAACACCCGACGATGCCGGAATCTCGCTGCAGGTGATCGAGCAGCTCGGCCAGACCATCCCCGTGCTCGGGGTGTGCCTCGGCCTGCAGTGCATTGGTCAGGCGTTCGGCGGCGATGTCGTGCAGGCCCCAACAGTCATGCATGGCAAGACATCGACGGTCACCCATACCGGCCAGGGCGTGTTCGCTGGCCTCGATCCCGAGCTCACGGTCACCCGCTATCACTCGCTTGTCGTCGAACCCAGCTCGATTCCAGACGTACTCGAGGTGACGGCAACGAGCGAAGACGGCGTCATCATGGGTTTGCGCCATCGCACACTGCCGATCGAGGGAGTTCAGTTTCATCCCGAGTCTGTGCTGACCGACTCGGGCCATCAGATGCTGACCAACTTCCTCGCCAGCAGCCGAGACTGGGCCGAAAACGCCGGCTCCCTGGCAAGCCGTCCATGAGGTCTGCCCGCCTAGCCTCACCCAGGTGAAGGGCATCATTCTGGCTGGAGGTACCGGGTCGCGTCTTCATCCAGTAACGATCGGCACGTCGAAGCAACTGCTTCCGGTGTACGACAAGCCAATGATCTACTACCCGCTCTCGGTGCACATGCTTGCCGGGTTGCGAGAGATCCTGATCATCACTACGCCCCACGACCAGCCTGCATTCGAGCGGTTGCTTGGCGATGGCTCGCAGTGGGGCCTCACGCTCGAATACGCCACACAGCCATCACCCGACGGCCTCGCGCAGGCGTTCCTGATCGGCGCTGACTTCCTCGACGGACAAGGCGCATCACTGGTTCTGGGCGACAATCTCTTCTATGGAGCAGGCCTGTCGAAGCTGGTGTCGACGGCCGCAGCCAAGACCCGCGGCGCCACCGTGGTTGGCTACCACGT
>JBDNHG010000220.1:0-2552 GCA_041688925.1 Acidimicrobiales bacterium
GACGCTATGACGCTATGACGCTATGACGCAGTCTCGGCGATGGAAGAGCCGTCAGCGGCGGCTCGAACAAAGATCTACACCACGCTGAGCCAGCTCGTGCCCGGGCTCGCTGAAGCAAACCTGAAGCGCTTCACCGCTGCGGTCATGGATCATGCGAGTGCACAGAACTGGGCCGATCAAGCCGCAACCCTCCGCGACTGCGCCCTAGTGGCAGACGACTACCAGGACCTGCACCACCTCGTTGCCTCCGGAACCGCCCAGCTCGATCGATGCCCGCTGAAAGGCAGCCGAGCCAGATGTCGCACCGCCGAATCCAACCACCGAGGTCAGCCCGCGCTGAAGCGCTACACGCTCGTAGCCAATGTCGTCACGACGCAAACCCGGATTGTGATTGGCTATGCCGTGTGCTCAGACCGCAACCAACACCGACTCGAACTCGTTTCCAGCAAGCTACATCGTCTTCGATGACAACCAAAACACGAGCGCCTGATCACCACCACTCCAGCCGTCCCAGATGACCTCCTCGAAACTCTCAACGCAGCTCAAACTGCGGCCAGCAATGCACAAGACAAGCCGAATCTTCCCATCCCGTCAGCCTCGACCCTGACGCCCGGAAAGCCGAACTCGAACGACGCGGTCAAGACCTCGACGATGCTCGTGAGCGGCTCAAGCGAATCACCGACGAGATGCAGGCGGCCTTCACCGCCGAACTCGAAAAGGCAAAGCAAGCCCTGGCCCCCAATGCAACGAAAAGCTTCGAACGAACGACGTCCACCTTGCCGATGCACAAGCAGACATGGCCGCCACACTGAATCAACTTGCCGCCGACATCAAGCCGATCCGCCAGACATGAAGTCTTACTGGTGTGCTGTACGGTCCCTGAGGATTCTCGCAGATAACATCTCCCGTCCAATGGGTGCGCTCTTCATGTCACCTACGAACAACGGTGCCCAATGACCGATACCGACACAGATATCGCGCTGCTCATGGGCGCCCAGCTGCCCGAGTACGGGGATCTGACAGGAGATCAGCGTTCCGCGATGCAAAACCTGGTCACCGCCATGGCCCCGAACACGCGCAAGGCCTACATGGCTGACCTGAGGGACTACCTGATGTGGTTCGCTGGCGAGAAGACGCGAAAGGACCCGCTTGATCCTGCAGCGATCGCTGCTTATCTCGAGTACGCGCACGACGCTGGCCTGGCCACCTCGAGCATCAAGCGCCGAGTCGCCGCGATCCACAAGGCTTTCCAGGCCAGAGTCATCATGACCAACAAAATCGATTACGACCCGACAAAGCATCCAGTAGTCAAAGTCGCCATCGCCGCCATTGCAACGAAAGACAGAGAACGGATCCACGAGGAAGTACCGAAGAGTGTGGAGGCGCTGCGAGGGCCGGCCGAACCGCTCACTGGCGAGCTGCTCGTGCAACTCCTGGCCTCGATCGAGCAAGACCGGCCAGCCGATCAACGCGACATCGCAATGCTTCTTATTGGCTGGTTCGGCGCTCTGAGACCTAGCGAGCTCGTCGCGATTCGAACCCCAGACGTCAAGGTCGATGCCGCAGGTGTGATCATCACGATCCCTGCATCCAAGACCGACCCGAAACCCACAGACGTAGCAATCGCAGCACACCCAAGATCTCGATGGGACCCTGCCACACACCTCGCAGCATGGGTGGAAACACTCACTGCCCAAAGCGCGGACAATGGCGGCAACAACAAGGTTCTCTGGGCAGCCACCACCAGATCAGGGACACTCGTCACGCCCGTTCGTCCAATCGCCGTACGGACCCTCACCGACATGTTCAAACGTCGGGCCCGCGCAGCAGGAATCGACACCCGCCGGAACATCGAAGGCGAAACCGTGCACGTCAAATTCTCAAACCACTCGCTACGAGCCGGGTTCATCACCGAAGCAAACAACCGCGGCCTGCCCGAAGCCGACATCATGAGACACAGCCGGCACAAAAGCATCGCCATGATGCGCCACTACGACCGGCACTCAGGTCACTTCGGGAAACGCAACCCGTCAACCAGCATCAGCCTGTAGACCGTGTTCGCCGAGTCTCTCAGAAAGCGCCCTGCACACTCATTAGCTACTGTCGACCGATGGGAGAGATGACAGTTGAGATCATCGCTGAACTCGACGGTGTTCGCCACGAGACCTCGGTTGGTTATGCCGGTGACACGACAGTGCACGAAGTCGTCCCGTATCTGGCTGTCGATCTGATCATGAACCACGAGGCCTATAGCCTCCCCCGGGCACTGTTCGTTGGCGAACGATTCGCGATTCGGTACGGCACGATGCCGAGGTTTGCGTGGTTCTTGCTTGGTGACGGGTCAGCCACAGCCATACCCGATCCAGACGGGATCGCGCCTGATACCGATGTCAGCGTGAACGCTGGCTACCGGCGCTTTCTCGGGCTTATCGCGGAGCAGAACGCACTCCAGGTGTCCGGCAGCGCCATACCGATCGTGCTGACTGACGTGCTGTACCCCGGTGTCGATCTAATGGCCGACCCAGAACTGTCAGCAGACCTCGCCCACGCGA
>JBDNHG010000221.1:0-4507 GCA_041688925.1 Acidimicrobiales bacterium
CAGAGAATGCGGCGAGTCAGTGGGGGCGAGGAAATACTCAGACTTCGATGAAGATGCACTCGCCAGGGCACTCTTCGGCGGCTTCGATTACCGCCTCGAGTGCACCGTCGGGGATGCGAGCCATGCCCTCGGCGCCGGCAGGGTTGGTTTCGCCGTCGTACAGCTTTTCTTCGCCGAAGTTGCCAGCGCTCTCCTTGACGTAGAACAGGCCGTCGTCTTTGCCGAAGAAGACTTCGTCAGCGATCTCTTCGCAGAGGCCATCGCCGGTGCAGAGATCCTGATCAATCCAAACCTTCATGCATATTTCCTATCGGTCGGTCGTCGGCCCCTAGTGAGCCGTAGACAACGATACTTAACCACAGGGAAAAATCGTTTATTCCATAGTGATTTCGGGCCATCGTCTTCGATTTAGGCCGATGAGGGCGAATTCGGGCGCCGTGGGTGCGGTCGGGCTCGCTGCTGGGCGGGTACAGCGACGGGTCAGGCGGGGCAGTTGTCAGGTGCGACTTCTGCGTCGAAGCGCGCCTGGACCCAGAACAAAAGGTCAGGAACCGCGGCAAATGTCGAGAGCACACCGGCGTGGGTCTGGCCTTCGTAGACGTTGCGCACTGTCGGGCCCTGGGTCTCGAATTGGCAGAGCTGCTCGAACAGCATCGCGGAGGTCTCGACCGGAATCTGCTCGTCGGCCCCGCCATGGATGATGAGCAATGGCACTTCGACAGGTTGCAGGTTTGTGTCGTTGGCCCGCACAGCAGCGCCCCATTCGGGTAGAGCGAATGGATCGTCGACGATCGTGACGTCGTCGTAGTCGAGCGGGTTGAACGCCTCGAAGATCTCGGCTGTACAGCCCGACTCGATCACGTCGCTCAACTCGATTGCCAGCGGCGAAAGCACATCGTCGAGGTGCAGCGAATCATCGGCAGCGACAAGGCCGGCAGCAGTCATGAGCAGGTAGCCCTGAAAGTCACCGCCGATCAGTGCATCGTTCAGTCGCGCGAGTTGTGACGGGGGAGCGCCGGCAACAACGCCGATCATCTCGAGCTCGGGCGCATAGGTGGGCTGGAGTTGCCCGGTGAACATTGCGGCATGGCCACCCTGGCTGTGTCCGAACACGATCCACTCGTTGGTGACAGGCAGCTCGAGTTCTCGAACTGCCCGCACGCTGTCGAGCACGCCGTGGGCTTCGCTGGCTCCTACGACGTACGGATGCGTGCCAGGCGTGCCAAGTCCTTCGTAGTCGGTTGCCACGACCGCGTACCCGAAACCCACGAGTGCCTGCGCCAATTGGTCACTCTCGGCAGTGAGCGACGGAGCGCAGCGATCGCCCAAACCCGTTGTGCCATGGGCCCACGCAATTAGTGGCCAACCGCCCTCGGGCACCGGCCCGTCGGGGTACATGACGAATCCTGACACGGCGACTGGTTCGCCTCGAGCCGAAGTCGAGTGATACAAAATCCGTTGACCGATCGCTGCGGCCATGTCGAGCGTCTCGGTGTCGATGATGGTTCCGGGAGCAGCGTCGGCATCGATGGGAAGCCTCAGCACGAGCTCACCAGGAGCGTCGTAAGTGGTGCTCGGCGCAGGTGTCACTGTTTGTTCAGGTGTCACTGTCTGTTCGGGTACCACTGTTTGTTCGGGTACCACTGTTGGTTCGGCCGGCGCCGCAGTCGAGGTGCCGGGTGCCAGTTCGGGTGCAGCGGTGGCCTCGGAAGCGCCGTCGCCACATGCTGAAGACAACAACGCGAGGACTGCTACAAGAGCCAGAAGCCATCGAGACATGTAGCGACGTTATCCCTCGCCAAGAAGCGACGCGGCTCGGCCCGTGGTCGGCGCCTGGTCAGTTCCGGGCCACGATCTGGCCCTCGCCAGAGAGCTCAGCTGGGTATCCAGCATGCAACCGCCGTTTGGGCTGCGCAGCGCTGATGGGTCGATCGGCTCAGTCGGTGGGGCGCTCATAGGTAACGTTTCCCGGCTGAGTGCCCGAGGCGGGTGACCTTGCCCAAGTCACGCGGACTACGACAAGAAAAACGCTAGGCAGTGGTTCCCGACACGCTCAGTGGTCGACCGTTGAGGCCGATTGAATACATACCAGCACGACGACGGGAAGTCAGAACAATGAACAAGCGCATCGAATTCCGAGCAACCAACAAGCGTGATCTGCTCACCCAGGCCGCTGCCGCCGCTCGTGCTGCCGCCGCCCCGGCGTTCGCCGACATCAGCCGGTTTGCCGAACCATCGACGACTCGCATGGTGTGGATGCCGACCACGACAGGTCAGCATCCCTCCTTCGTCTGATCTCACTCGAGACAGCAAATCACACGCGGCCTACGACCGGCACCTCGGCAGAGGGTGCCGGCCGTTTGCATTTTTCGGAGAACAATCAAAATGGAAAATAGGGTCGTGGTGTTCTGCAGAACACCACGACCCCGAACTCTGGTTCGTATCTAAGCGCAGCTACGAAACAGAGTCGAACGTTGCAATCGCACGGTCTGCTGCTTCGAGGTCCTCATCGGTGACGATCTGGAAGAACATGCGCACGACCGAGTTGCCGTCGAGTGGCGACACGGCAATGATGAGTGTGGCGGTGTCGGTGCCGCCGCACTGGGTGAATACTTCCCATTTACCGTTGAACACGCCGTCAGCGGTAGCAAATGGTTCGCGCCCGCTACGTTCGGCGCAATCGAGATCGGCCCAGAGGTCGAGCACCGCATCGATGTCGGCCGAGGTCAACGTCGTGCTGCGTTCCACGATGACGCCGGGGACGTCCCAGGTGTCGGTGAACCCTTGAATAGACGGAGCGGCATAGATGCTCTCACCGAAGTCGGGGTTCGATGCACCATAGCGGTCGACCCATGCGGCGGGAATCTCGACACCGACGCTACCGGTGTCGTCGGAAACGAACTCGTAGGTCTGATAGCCGCTGGTCGAGTCTGCCGGATCGTCGTCCATCTGGTCGGACAATTCGGCGGCAAACGAGAACGCCTGGCTCAATGGGGTGCCATTGATCTGTCCGGTCAATACCTCCTCGGTGCCGATGCGCACGACCTCGATCGACAATGTGGCGCTCGGGCCGTTGGTGCGGATGATGTCGCAATATGTCGACAGCGTTCCATCGGTAGCCAATGGCAGTGTTTCCATGACGGTGATGAGGTCACCCGGCAGGATTCCGGCACGGTCGGCAGGACTGCCCGAAGCCACTGCACTGACCCACACGCCAGACACATCGTCGAGAACGATTGCCTGTCCGTTGATGCCCAGCGACTCGACATCGCCGGTCTTGAGGGCTTCGATGACAGGCAGCGCCTCTTGGGCGTTGATCGCCGAGTTGAGGTCGTTGGTGTCTTCGCCGGCATAGTTGATACCGACCACGCGGCCCTGCTCGTCGACCAATGGGCCGCCGGAGTTGCCGCCGCGGATGCGTGCATCGTGTTCGATCACGCCGTCGACCGAAGCCCAATTGGTCTCGCCGCCCGCCTGCGTGGTGCTGACGATGCCAGCGGTCAGCGTGTAGTCGACTGCGAAGAAGTCGGTGTCGAAGTTCAGCGGGTACTCCGCGGCGAAGATCGGCAGGCCGGGGGTGACCCCGTCCATGTCGTCGCGGAACTCGAGGAAGTCATATCCTTCGCCGTCGAGGTCGAGCACGGCCAGGTCGCTGCACTCAGACACGCCGAGCAGTCGAGCGTTGACTGGCTCGGTGCTGCCGTCGAAGTAGACCTGGATGATTGCTGCGCCCGTCACGACGTGATTGTTCGTGACCATGAGGCCCGATGGATCGATGACGAAGCCGGTGCCGATACCGGCGAAGGACGACTGGGCGACCTCGAGCGGTGGCACGAACGTTCCCTCGGTTTGGATCTTGACGGTCGCTGCCACGACGTCTTGTACAGATCCTGTCGAGGGCTCAGGTGTTGGCTCGGCAGGAACCGGTGTTGGTTCTGTTGCTACCGCGGTCGGTTCGACGGCGGCAACGGTTGGCCGGTCGGTGTTGCCCGTGTCAGCGCCGACGGCGCCAACTTCGGCACTGCCACCGCCACAAGCTGTTGCAACAAGCGCCAGGGCGATGGTTGCCGCCCCAGCTTGCTGCCCGCTCGCGTACGCGAGCGCGGGAGGTGGTCCGATGCCCGAAAACGGGCAAGGGGGTCGAAGAATAAGAGCGCGCTTAGAAATTTCATAGGCCTGTAGTCCACCACGCCGTGCAGTCATCTGTCTGTGTTTGCGGTTACGCAAATCATGTGACCTTCATCACAGTGCGGTGATTCGGTCTCGAGGCGCCGTCCGCATCGCCTGCTCGCCAGGAAGCAACTAGCTTCGGGTACATGAGCGAAATCTGGCAGTGGGATCTGGCGACAACGGTCGATCAACTTGTTTCCGGGGTCGCAAGCGCACGCGAGGTCACCGAAGCGCACCTCGCGCGTCTCGACGCCGTAAATCCGCGACTGAACGCGGTAACGAATGACATTCGTGACGAAGCGCTCGCCGCTGCTGACGCCCGCGACGCGGCCCAGGC
>JBDNHG010000222.1:0-4048 GCA_041688925.1 Acidimicrobiales bacterium
GCACCGGTTTCGAGGGCTGGTATCGCAGCGGTGACGATGTCACCGCGAAGCTGCCCACCCTGTCGACGTTCCTTGGCCACGCCCACCCGCGTGACACAGCGAGCAGTTGCGCTGATGGTGTCGCGATTCGAGGAAAGGAGCTAGCGACACCGCTTCGAGGACCGTTACAGCACGGGCAATCGCCAGCGGCTTCCTTTGGACCGCTTGCATCTAGGCTCTGCTCTCCTGGACACGCCGCACCTGTTGCAAAAGCCCAATCTTCGCAAACTGATACGCCGACACCATCGTCAAGGTTGCGCGCTGCGAACAACACGACCAGCCGTGTGAGCACGAACCAAGTCCAAAGGCCGCGAAGATCCGCAGCATCGTTGCGTAGGGGTCTGAGGGTGTCGTTGGCTGGCTCACTGGCGATCGGGGACGCTCCTGGTGCGCCAGCGCGCTGGCAGCTATTCGGAGTAGCGGACCGTCTCGATAAGGCCGCCGCGAATGTTCTGTGTGAGCGTCACGTGCGTGAGCTTCACGCCATCGATCTTGTTGATTGTCGAGCCGATCTCTGCCGCAAGATTCTCTGCGAAGATACGCCGATCACGAAACGTGACGAGCCAGTACTTCAGAGACTTCGACTCGATTGAAACCACCTCGGCGCGATATTCAATCACGCACCGATAGATGTCTGGTTGGGTATCCGCGACCGCTGGGCACAGTGCCTGCAACTCAGTCGTTTCGAAGGACACATCGACCGGCCGAACGACCGGGAACGTGTCGAGGGTTCCGTACTCGGACGGCCCCACGGGACGGCCCAGCATCGGTTCGTTCATAGTAGGCTCCGATCTCCGTGGGTTCGGCGACTCTTCCAATGATCACGCGTCCTGTGGGTGCCCGATACTAGGTCATGGGTGCTGACCAGGCACGATGCCCTCATCTTGGGTCCTCATGTTTCGTATCCTGTACCGTTCCTCACGTTGTTGGCACGGTTCACTGCGCGCTCTGGCCGCTCGAAGGACCTCGAGATCGAGAGCGATGCTCCTATAGCTGTTAAGTGTCAAGCGGCGTGTTGGGGTCTGGCCGGTAGATGGCCGAAATGTTGCGGTCTATCTCACGGAAGGTGCACGCCAGCCGTCCCTCTCGTCACTCATAGTGATGGGAGCCTGCCCGAGCAGCCTGAGGCGCTCCTTCTGACTCACGATCGGCAGGCTCAACGCCGTCGAAACCGCGCAGGGGACTGTGGATTTTTGTGTGTAAGTGGGGTGGTCCTGTGCTGGGCGGTCTCGGTGATGTAGGCAACTGCGGCGGTGAGGTTGTCGTGGGAATCGTTGTCCCACGCGGCTCGGACGAGTTCAGCAGCAGCGAGGTTGGGATCGGCGGTCCGGGAGCAGATCTGGGCGAGTTGTGTCGCGGTGAGATGGTCGGAAATGCCATCGGTGCACAGGAGTAGGATGTCATTCGGGTCAAGATCAACGCGGTAGACGTGAATGGTCGTGTCACTGTTTGGGGGCCCACCGAGGATGCTGGTGACGATTCTCTCGGCTTTGCTAAAGATGTTGGTCTGGCCCTGTTGTCTCAGCTGGACGGCCAGCGTCTGGTCCGTGGTGATTTGCTGAGCGGAGCCGCCGCGGATGTGGTAGCAGCGTGAGTCACCGATGTTGGCAACCACGGCACGTGGTCCCCGTCCGGGCTCAACGAAGATGTAGGCGGCGCACATGGTGGTCGCAGTCCCGCGAAGCTCGCTCCACCTACTGGCGAGAGCGGTTACGGCCTCGTCTACCAGCAGGAGAGCAGCTGTGAGTTCACTGGCCACCACCGGTGTTTCAGGGCTGGTCGTTGGCTCGTCGATCACGTCCCGAAGGGTCTCGATGGCCTCGAACGAAGCGAGGTCACCTCGCGGCGCTCCGCCGACGCCGTCGGCAACTGCGAGAAGGGACCCTTCTACATGCACAGCGTCCTCGTTGACGTCCCGGCGGCCCTTGTGAGTGGACCAACCTGTTTGTAGCCATTGCGACATCTGCATCTCGACCTCACGGGATTGGGTAATGACTATTGAAGCCCATTGAGCGATGCGTCACCACTATGACCCTTTGGATCGCGTGTTGTCGGGTCCGTGATGTGTTGTGAGGTTGACCCGTGCGTCGTAGAAGTTTGAGTGGTGGTCCTCCGCCTCGGTCGTGCCATACGGCACTCTCGGGGTTCTCAGCTGGTTGCCAGCAATTCAGCTGGCGGACATATACGTTCCTTATGTCTTCGTCAAGCGCCCTTGGCTGCGTTCGGGTTCCCCGATGCGAGGACGGTGCCCGGCGCCCAGAACTGACCTGTGCCTCTACTGCACAGCACCGGCCTATGGGATACTTGATGGATGATGGTGCTACGACAGATGACGGAGTTCTTCCGATCACTTCGACGGGCAGGGCAGCCGCGTGACGGCCTTGAGGAGACAACGGCCCTCACCAGAGAGATCGGCCGGATGAGATCGCCGCGGAAGTACTCGAGGTCGAAACGCCCGACCGCCGCAGTTTTGAGCTGCCCTATATGCCTCAAACCTCTCCACTACGACGACGTCCAGGGCTACTGCCCTGAGCACGGCGAGCCCGAGGCAAGAACGGTCGCCCGTCGACCGGACGCTTGAGGAGCGGCTTGGGGTCCTAGCCGATCAAGACCATGTCTCAGATGCCTGGCTGATCCGGATCCAACGGGTCAACCGGCGAGACCCCATGCATGCGCAGGACCACAGCACCGCCGGCGTCGACGTCGGCTCGAGAAGACTGAACGACGAAATGGGTCCATGTCATTGGTGTAGATCGTGCTGATTCGCCCGCCCGCAGCTTCGGCGCCGGCCCAGTTGCACGAAGCCGAATTCCCCCCATCGTGATGCGGTCCCTCCCGTGCCGGTTCGCCCTGCTCGCCGTGATGACCCTGATCTGGTGGACATCGACCTGCCAAGTGGTTGCTTTGACCGGCGCCTCTGGGTCGGGCAAGTCCACCTTGATCGCCGTCGCTGCGCTACTCCTGCGACCCCAATCAGGTGTCGTCTCTATCGGCGGCATCGACGCGTCCGCCGCTAGCGCAGCCGAACAGACCCGGCTCCGGCGTGACCACATCGGCGTGGTCTACCAATCAGCCAACCTGTTCCCCTCCCTCACCGCCCGCCAACAGGTCGAGCTCGTCGCCCACATCAACGGCAACCTCGACGCGGCCGCCCGAGAGCGAGCTGAAGAGCTACTCGTCACCGTGGGTCTCCAGGCGCGACTCGACGCCAGACCTGCCGAACTTTCCGGAGGCGAGCGTCAACGAGTCGGGATAGCCCGCGCCCTCATGGACAAACCCACGGTGCTCCTCGCCGACGAACCAACCGCCGCTCTCGACGCCGACCGAGGAGCACAAGTCATGGACCTGCTCGTACAACAAGCCGCCACCGCCGGTGCTGCGACTCTGATTGTCACCCACATACCAGACCAAGTCTCAGCAACTCGACGCGTCACCATCAGCAGCGGCCAACTCACTGAACAGCGCCCCACACCACCCCGGACCTGAACATGCCGAGAATCACTGGATCAAACATCGTCGAACACGTCGCGGCCCAAGAGCAGGCTGTATTCGACGCAGCGATCGGCCTCTTCACCCAGCGAGGAGTCGCCAACGTCACCACCGCCGACATCGCTCGCGAAGTCGGACTAGCCCGAACCTCGCTCTACCGGTACTTCCCCACCAAAGCATCCATCGTCTATCGCTGGTTCGAGATGGCCATGACCCCGCTCATCAATGCCGCCACCACCATCGCGGCCACCACCATCACATCCCCAGAGAAGCTCGAGCAGTGGGTCAATCTACAACTCGACTTCCTTGCCAACGCAGGCAATCACGCCATGATGCGTGCATCACTCGAAACCGACGACATGCCACACGACATCCGAATGGCCATCGGCAAACGTCACCACGACCTCTACGCGAGTCTCGCCGAAATCCTTACAAGCCAAGGTATCGCCGACCAGACCACCAAGGCCAGAGTGCTGCTCATCGCCGGGCTCCTCGGCAGTCTCGATGACCTCACGAGCCA
>JBDNHG010000223.1:0-3603 GCA_041688925.1 Acidimicrobiales bacterium
CCCATCACGCTCAGGTCGCCGCCCAGGCCGCCGAGGTGATGGCCGACGACCGCCTCACCATCCACAAGCTCTGACCTCACCGATGGTCGACCGTCCAGCATCACCGGGCGAGGCCCACCCATACGACGGAGTTCCATCGAAGAGCGAGCATCGTGTTAGGGCCGATTCTTCAGTCGTGGGTTGCAGAACCTTCATGAAGCTGCCTTTGGGCTGTCGGCGTCACCGAAGGGTCACGTGCTCTCCTGCACGCCACAGATTCGAGCGAACTGTTCTGCGACCTCGGTCCCCTCGCCAGTGGCTCGCACTGCGTGGAACATGCCCTCGAAGTGCGCCTCGTCTGTCGCCCTCATCAATGCGAGGCAGGCCACCACGTCATTTCGATAGTTCGAGACCGACTCGGCTTCGATCTCGATGTCGATTTCTTCAAAATGCGATCCGGACTGTAAGAACTGGAAAACCGATCCGAACCGATCGACGTGGCTCTCAGCCGAGCCTTGCTCTACGAGCTTCTTGAGGGAGTCGCTGAGGTTGTCGGCATTCGGGCTCTTCCACCGGGCGAAGGACTCCATCAACCGTCGAGTCACGTTCGCTATGCCCTGATCGATAAAGTTCGACTGCTGTTCCACCTCGCCAACGACTTGATCGAACAGCCGGTAGTACTCTGATCGGTACTGGATAGATCCGCGAGGGAACTCCACAAGAACCGGTTTACGTCGACTGTCGGCAGCTGACTGACGTGCATCAAGGCGAAGCAACGCATCGCGCTCACCCAACTGCTTCATATTCTTCGTCAACTTCTCGCGCCACAGCCCAAAGAAGGCCTCGTTGTGCGTGAAGATAACGAACTGGCCGACGTTCTCGTTGCCGGTGTCATCAATGAGCGCGTTAAGAATGAAGTGAAATGCGTTCCGGATCGACTGCCCGTCAAGGCTGGAGACTGGATCGTCTAACACGACACACGTCTCGCTGAGCTTGCTCGACCGTTCGGATTCTTGGAGTGATGTGATGAAGTACAGCAGCGAGATTGCTGAGCGTTCTCCTTCGCTCAGCTTCGCGGCACGCCGTCCATCCCCGCGGTTCAGAGCGAATCCGGTGGCACCGTTCTCGACTTCGACTGTGATGGCCAGCTCATCGTGCCCTAGGTAGCTCCGGAGGGCTTGTGTGAGTCGCCGAGCGAGAGGCGCGGCGTCGTCAGTCTGCAACCGTTCCGCCTCGAGGCTGCCAAGCGTAACATTCAGTTCAGACTCTTCGGCTTCAAGTGAGGTCAAGCGCTCCTGGGCCTTCTCCCATGCCACTTGCGTTGTATCGATCTCTGGAATGTGTTTGGAGCGAAGGCGTCCGAGGCAGCGCTCGAGAGATTTCCGCTGCTCCGACTCGCGGTCCGTTCGCTCCCGCTCCCAGGCCTGGTTCTTCTCCTGAACAATCAAGCACAACGCATCGAAGTGCGGAGTTTCCGGAACCGCGATGCTCGGCATCTCAACCGTTGTGTTCGGTTCAGCGTGTTTTTTGGCGAGGCGTTCAGACAACGCTTCAAGGTCCGAATTCGCTACTTCTGTCTCCTTGGTGACTTCGGAGAGGTCGAGATTGGGGGTATTGATTCGCTTCACTATCTGGGGGAGTTCCTGGACTAGCGACTCCACAAGATGCTTCTGGCCTGAGACTTCGTCGCTAAGAGTCTTGAGATCCCTCTGGAGCTCCAGTAGTTCACTTGTTCGCAGCGCGGCGAGAAAGCCAGACCGTTCTTGAGTAATCCCGTTCTCGCAGAACAAGCAGGTATCCCGGGCATCGTGCAGTTTCGCTCCTTCCTCGACCCAGTCCCGTTGTTCCTTTGTGAGGCCAGAGAGTGCCTCTGACGCCACAGCGTCCACGTCCCGAGCGAGCACCTCGTTGGCACGGGATAAGTCGATGTTGATGAGAGCCTTCGGGAGCGCTCGAACAGGTTCGGGAATTGCTGACGGATCCCGCCACAGCACCTCTCGGTCATTCGCATCGTCGCCAGCACTCGACGGTTCGGCACCCCGGAGTTCATTCTCGGCCGTAACGCGGGTGATATTGCTGAAGCTCTTCTGGAGCGCTCGGACTCCATCGCGGGCGTTGATGCATGCATCGTCGTAGGCCTTTTTGCGCTCCCCTGTTTCTTCCTTCGCCTTCGAGATCTCTTCGGTCAGCCGGTGCCCAGTCTGGGTAGCCTTTTCAATCTTGGCTTCGGTCTCAACGTTCACAGAACCGGTGACGAAGAGAGCCGGCGATAGGGCGGAGCCCTCGAAGACTCCGCCAAGATTCTCGCGAACGTAGTCCTCGTTGAAGACGAGTACATCGAGATCTGTTTCAGCCGCTACGGCCGCCGACGACGTGGACTCGGAGTGATGCTTGCCCCTCAGATGTCGGACCAGCGTGCTCTTACCGCTGCCGTTGCGACCGAAAATGACCGTGCGCTTCTTGATGAGGCCGCTGCATCTCCAGCCTTCGAAAAAGCCACCATCATCAATCTTGATCTCGTCCAGCAAGCGTGGCGTTGTCACGTGTGCCCTCCTATCGTTTCATCCTGGCATCAGTCGAGCATGGCCAGGAAGTCGTATCCACTCATCACTTCGATTTGTTGACCCTTGGCCTGGAGTTCGAACGCCTTGCGCATCTTGCCTGTTGCGGCCTCCCCTGGCCGCAATACCGCTGGGTTCAGATCTCCGACGACGAGGATCTGTGTGGTCCTCGTCACGTTCCCCTGGCCGATGCCGCCCAGCACAGCCAGCTGCTCAAAAGCCTGCTGTCTGGTCACGACGATGAGGTCACCGGTGAGCGCAACGGAGCGCCCGTAGAGCTGATGACTTGGGTCGGCGTCGGGATTCGCTGGTTGAGCTCCCTTATCCGACGATGTCGTCCCGTGCGAGAACCGACTGCGAAGCCATTCGACCTCCGTCAGCAGACCCCACCGCATGCGACACCGCTCGAGGAGAGCGTCGAGATCGTCAATCTCTTCTCGATCAAGCAGAGCGAGAGCGATTCGGGCCGCCGCTTCAGCATCGTCCTGGGCATCATGATGTCGGCCCATGTTGACGCCGAGCGCATCTGCGCAAAACGGGAGGCTGTAGCTCGGGAGTTGGAGCGTTGCTCTCGATAGAGCCATGGTGCAGCCATAACGGAGGGTCAGCATCTGCGTGTCACTCGCAAGACAAGCCAGGCGGATGGCGCCAATATCGAAGCTAGCGTTGTGCGCCACGACCGGCAATCCATCCAGCAATTCGGAGACTTGCGGTATGAGGGACGAAAATGCTTGCGCATCAGACACATCTGCTGCTCGGATCCCGTGGATACGAGTGTTGAATGCACTGAAGTCCTGGTAGCCATCAGGTGGCTGTACCAACCAGTGGTGACGTTCGGAGACTTCGCCTTCATCGACGATCACTATGCCCACAGCGCAGATCGAGGCCCGCTGCGCGTTCGCTGTTTCCACGTCAATCGCCGCGAACCTTCGCCTGGCACCGATGAACTCGGAAGACTCGTTCGGGATGGGCGATGGCCTGATCATCCTCGAAGTTACCAGGTTGGGTTGCAGCGGTCGAACGGTCCACGTCTTCCGTACCCAAGTAGGCAAGACGTGGACCG
>JBDNHG010000224.1:0-2508 GCA_041688925.1 Acidimicrobiales bacterium
CTCTGCGTGTAGCTCGTTGGAGGCATGTTGTGTGCGCCATTCCTTGATCGCTTCGGCGTCGAGCGTGATGAGTGCAGCGATGAACGGGCGGGCGTCGCCGATCACAACGGCTTCGCTGATCAGGCTGTGTGCTCGCAACAGATCTTCGAGGGGCGCTGGAGCCACGTTCTTTCCTGCGGCAGTGACGATGAGGTCCTTGCTGCGCCCGATGATGTGCAGAAAACCTTTGTCGTCGAACTCGCCGATGTCGCCGGTTCGGAACCAACCGTCTGCATCGAAGACCGCTGCGGTGGCTTCGGGATTCTGCCAGTACCCAGAGAACACCTGGGGCCCTTTCGCCAAGATCTCACCATCGGCGGCAAGTTTCAGATCGGTGTCCTTCACCGCGGTGCCCACGGCGCCGGGTGTCCATGTTTTGCTGCTGCTGAAGGTGAGAATCGGGCTGGTTTCGGTCAGCCCATATCCCTCATAGATACGCACACCGATGCCATCGAAGAAGAATGTGAGCCGTTCGCCGAGCGGGCCACCGCCACTGAATGCCATGCGGAGATTGCCACCGAAGGCATCGCGAATTTTGCCGTACACGAGCCGCTCGTAGAGCGCGTGTTCGACCTTTGTGCGGGTGCGCACACCGCTCGAGGCATGTTCGCGAGACCAGCGGATCGAGAGTTCGGCTGCCCGTTCGAAAATGAACCCCTTGCGCGCTGCCTCGGCCTTGTGTTGCGCCCTGGCGTAGACCTTTTCGAAGATGCGGGGCACCGCTGTGATCAGCGACGGTCGTGCCATGGCCAACTCTTCGGCCAGCCGGTCGATCGAAGTGGCGAACGAGATCTTGATTCGGTGCTCGAGACAAAAGAGCGCAGTGGCCTTGGTCAGCACGTGCGCGAGTGGCAGGAACAACAGTGCGGTGTCTGACGACGTGATGGTGCCCTGGAGAGAGTCGGAGACCTGGTCGACGTTGGCGCGAAGGTTTGCGTGTGTCAGCACGCAGCCTTTGGGTTTGCCGGTCGTGCCTGAGGTGTAGATGATGGTGGCCGTATCGTGCGGTTCGATCGCGTCGAGCCGAGCGGTGAGCGCTCCGTCGGCGACCACCTTGCCCATTTCTGCGAGTGCTTCGAGACCTCCGTCTTCGATGTTCACGACGGCGTTGTTGCATGCCGTTGCCCCGTCGGCGATCGGCGTGGTCATGGCTTCGAGCGCATCGGAATCGACAATGAGCAACATCGCGCCGCTGTTGGAGAGGATCCACTCGACCTGGGCCGATGACGATGTTTCGTAGACGGGCACGGTTATGGCCCCAACGGCGTTGATGGCCAGGTCGACGACCAACCATTCGAGACTTGTTTTGCCCATCAGGGCGACTCGGTCACCAACCTTGACCTTGGCCGCGAGCAGCCCATTGGCGACTCGCTGAATCCGGTCCCATAGCTGCACGCTGGTCACATCGATGAAACGGTTGCCGCGCCGATGAGATGCCATCAACGCGGTTGGATGCTCGGTCGCAGCGCGCATCACCGGGCTCACCAAATGGTTGCCGTAACCGGTTGTCGTCTCGCCCATCTCTGAAATATCCTTCATCTGCGGGTGGCTGTGTAGGGTCCGAAGTCATCGTGGGCGCGAACTTTGTCCGATTTCGGCGCGGCGACGCGGCACCGCAGCCGGCGGTTACTCGAAGCGGTTTCGTCGCCGTTCGTCGACACGGGCGGCAAGAGCCGCGGCTTGTGTACGGCGCGAGATGCCGAGCTTGCTGAAGAGGTTCGACGCGTAGTTCTTGACTGTCTTTTCGGCCAGGAACATCTCATCGGCGATCTGGCGGTTCGACATGCCATCACCAATGAGCTCGAAGATCTTCAGTTCCTGCGGTGTCAGTGAACGGATGACGCCTGCTTCGGATTCGCCGAGATGCCGCATGCGCATACGAACCTCTGCCTTGTCGAGAAGCAGCACGCCATCGGCAACCTTGCGGATCGACTCGGTCAAATCGTTCGTTCGAATTTGTTTGAGCACGTAACCGGCGGCGCCGGCCATGGCAGCGTCGAGCAGTGCTTCGTCGTCGCTGAAAGACGAGAGCATCAGACAGGCAACGTCAGGATGTGCTGCTCGGATGTCGCGGCATACCTCGATGCCGCTGCCATCACCGAGACGCACATCGAGCACCGCCACGTTTGGGTTACATGCTTCGACGGCGGCCAGTGCGCCCACTGCAGACCCGTGTTCGCCGACAATTTCGATGTCGTCCTCGCCATTGAGCACGTCGGCGACACCGCGCCGCACGATCTCGTGGTCGTCGAGGAGGAAGACGCGTACTGGCCCAGACATCTTCAAATGGTACGCGTCGATCATGCGGCACACTAGCTCAGCGGTAGCAGCCGCTCTGTCGGCCTGAATGGTGGCCCTTGGATCTCTTTGGATCTATTCGCCCAGGATCACGACGGGGCACGGCACATGGGCGACCGACGTCAGACTCGTGCTGCTCACCACAGGGTCGTTTGGTTGTGGCCGGTGCCA
>JBDNHG010000225.1:0-2619 GCA_041688925.1 Acidimicrobiales bacterium
GATCGCGCTCAGGGCGGTTGAGCACGCTGAGGTGCAATCTTGATACGGCGAGTGCATTGTTGAAGTCGTGAGCGATGCCAGCGGTGAGCTGACCAATGGTCTGCATTTTGTCGACCCTGGCCAGATGCCGCTCGGTCAGGCGCTGCTTGGTGACCTCGAGAATAGCGATGAGAATCCGCTTCGGCGGCCCGTCTGGGTCGGTGTTGGCGCTGGCGTGGATGCGCAGTACTAAGTGTCGCCAGTGTGTTTGCTCAACGCGAAATCGGATCTCGACCTCGTTCACTCCGGCTGGCGCCGTCGACTTGGAGACTGCCTTAACAATGGCTTGCCTCACCAGCCAACGATCGTCGGGATGAACCCACTGCCTAAATGTTTGCAAGTCGGTATTCACCAGATCTTGCAGTGCGTGTCCGGCTACGGTCGTGCCAACAATCGTGAGTTCGTCGGCCACAAAGTCCATCTCAATAACCGCGTCGGCTGCGGCCAGAGCCAGCTGTAGTTTCGTCTCGCTCAGCTGCAAGTCGTTTCGAGCATTGATGTTGGCCCGCACGACCTCACGGATATGTAGTGTGCGCTGATTCAGCGCCGCACCCAGGCGTGCAATCTCATCGTTTCCCGTCGTACTCACGGGAGAGGGAAGGCCGTCGTCGTCAACCTTGCCGAGTTGCGCCTCGCGTTCAGACACCCTACGGGCCAGAACCCAGCCACCCAGGAGCGAAACCAGCGCAACAAGCGACACCCCCACGAGGCCCGACACAAGTCCGCGCCTCCGCTCAGCAGCGAGCAGGCGGTCGACCGCCGTCTTGTCGAAAACGATGCGGACGGTGCCGATCTCTCCTGAAGCGGCGACCACCGGACGGTCGACCGCGGGTGCTGTTCATCTGCCTCGAGCTGTGCGAGCGAGGAAGCGCTGTCGAGACCGATGCGAGACAGGTCGTTGGACGACACGACTCGCCCGCGACGTCGACCAGGTCGAGGGTCAGGATGTCTTCGTCGTCGCCGAGTTGCTGCAACACTTCGTTGTGCTGCGCGTACTCGGCAGTGAGCAGTGGTTCCTGGCTCATGGCCGCCACGACGCTGATCAGCGTTTCGGTCCGGTCGTCGAATTGGCGCCGTAGTCCCGCTTCGCTGGCCTGGACCGTCGCCTGCACCGCGACGATCCCCAGAAGCACACCGAGGACGAACGCTCCGGTTGCGACTCGAAAGCGGATGGATGTCGACTGATAGCGGCGAAGAAGAGCGCTCATTCGCTTGGCTCGAGCAGGAGCAACTCGCGTACTCGCTCGTAGTCGCCTTGTGCGATAGGCACATAGCGGGGGATACCGCGCAGATCGAGCAGAAACTGTGTATCGGGGTCTTCGTCCAAACCCAGAAGAAACGTCTGGATGTGCAAGGTGACGTCAGGGTCAAACTCTGGGTTCGCAACGAATGCGATCGACTCCACCGTTTCGGTCACGGCGACGATCTGAAGTGTCAGGTTGGTCGTCTCCCCGAAGACTTGCAACGGCAAGGGTGCGACCGCGCACACGTCGATGCCATCGAGCCCCAGTTGGCCGAGGCACTCGGTATGTGTCGAGAATGTACGGATATCAAGCGTCGCTGGGTTGAGGCCTTCAGCGATGAGTGCGGCATCGAGCAACCGTCGCATGGCCGACGGCTCGGGCGGGATGCCTATTCGTAGGCTCGCGATGCCGGCGAGGCCCGGCCGCTCTAGTTCGAGGTCGGCGGACGCGACCACTGTGGCGGACAGTGGCAGATCGACTCGAGCGATTGGCTGGTACCCGGTGTCGACCAACGACGGGTAGTCGAACGGTTGAACCACCGCGATATCGAACTGGCCAGCCGCAAGGGAATCCGAGAACTTCTCGAACGACGATGCGGTTCGCAGCTGCACAGAGATGCCAAGGAAGCGCCCCATCTCGAGGACGAGGGGGCCATAGATCTCGTCGATCTGGGATGCTGGCAAGAAAGGGAAGACACCGGCGACGATTCTTGCTTCTGGCGCAGCTGCCCTCGTGCTCACCCGTGTTGCGTCAGTGCTCCGGCCGGCGACCGTCGCGCAGCTGGCCAGCAAAAACATGACCGCGAGCGAGAGTCCGCGCCAACATTTCATCATCTGATTTCAAAACCCACAGTTTCATCTTATTTGATGACCGGGCCTACGTCGGTCTGTGGCTGTTGTTGGTACGGGGCCAGATGCATAGGCTGCACACGGCCAATAGCAGGTCGACGCTCGTGCGACGGCGCAACCAATGCCTCAGGCGTTGAGTATCGAACTCGGAGTCCTCCCTTGATTTCTCTCCCTAAACACGTCGAGATCTACGACACTACGCTGCGCGACGGAAGCCAGCTCGAAGGCATTTCCTTCACGGTGGAGGACAAGCTCAAGATTGCCCGTCAGCTCGACCGCCTTGGGGTGCACTACATCGAGGGCGGTTGGCCGGGCGCAAACCCCAAGGACGACGAGTTCTTCCGCCGCGCCGCCGACGAGCTCGACCTGAAGAACTCGACGTTTGTTGCGTTCGGGTCGACGCGGCGGCCGCGAGGACGCATCGACCAAGACCAGACGCTGGCCAATCTGATCAGCGCCAGCACCAGCACCGTGTGCATCGTGGGCAA
>JBDNHG010000226.1:0-3951 GCA_041688925.1 Acidimicrobiales bacterium
TTCTTGAAGCCGTCACCGGTTCCAGGACCTTCGACGTCGACCGAAACACCCGGCGCAACATCTTCAAACAACTCGGCAACACGAACCGAAATCGGCTCAACCGTCGATGAGCCCGAGATGAAGATCTCGCCCTCGACCTCGGCAACGTCGACAGATTCGGAATCCGGCTGAACGCCGGCATCACCGTTGTCACCGGTCACCGCATCGGCGGTGTCGTCGGCGACATCTACAACATCGTCACTGTCGCCACATGCGGCGGCGAACAGGACTACTGCCAGAAGCAGACTAGCAATTCGCCACCATGACGAACGGGGGTGTTTCATTCTCGGTTCCTCCATAAGGATCGGTCTCGACACGGCGCGAGCGTACGCACCCGTGTCAATCACCGAAGCTACGGAGACGACCTTGACCCCTCCCGACCACCGGGTTAACAGTAGGTAAACGCCGTTCCTCGGCCCCAGGGGGCCTCGTCTCTAACCGAGTTGCTCGCTGGCGCTCACGGGTAGTCCGGCTTTCGCCTCGTCCCTCGCCGAAACCCTGCGTGAGCTGAATAGTCGACGGTCCCAGGGACTACGAACCGCTGCAGTAGTCAGGCGACAAACGCGTCGGCGAGTGCGTACATCCTCCGACCCCGTACGCACTCCGCAACGGTGTGCGCGCACAAGGCCGGACTACCAGCGGACTGCAAAAGTCCCCGGGAAGATCAACTATTCAGCTCGGACAGGATTGCGAGCCTCAGCGAGCGATCCGGACTACCCCTAGTCGAGGGCTTCGTTTTCGGCTTGGCGGCGGAGTTCTTTGACGATCAGGTGGCCTTCGACGAGCACTGCCTGATCATGCACATGGGTGAGCAGGCTCATCGCCTGTGAGCGTTTGACCCAGGTCACGGCGTCGACCTCGTCGTTGCGAACGAAGCTGCCGGCGACGGCTTGCATGAGCCAGTACTTGACCTGCTTCCTGTGTCCGTTGGCAGTCATGTAGCTGACCGGGCTCAACTTGGCGAGGACCTCACATACCAGGCCGGTTTCTTCTTTTACTTCTCGCAACGCAGCGTCTCGGTGACGTTCGTCGCTGTTCAGCTTGCCCTTGGGTAGCGACCAGTCGTCGTACTGGGGCCGGTGGATGAGCAGATAGCGAGGCTTGCGCTTCGATAGGTCAACAATGACACCGCCGGCGGCTTCGATGGTTTCCATTAGGCGTTCCTTTGGTCATGCAAAAGCACATGCATCTCAATGGTTCCGGATGCATCGGGAGGAGTCCAGGATCCATCGGCACCGAGCGCCCATGAGCGGCGATCGTCGGCGAGGTTGGCGTCGATGATGCTATCGAGCTTCTTTCGGGTCATTGGGTCGATCACCGGCACAAGTGCCTCTACTCGTCGGTCGAGGTTGCGACTCATCATGTCGGCAGAACCAATCAAATACTGAGGCTGTTGTGCTCCTTCGCCGTGCGCAAACCAGTACCAACGCGCATGCTCGAGGTACCTGCCCAAAATGCTGCGGACCGAAATATTTTCGCTCAGCCCGGGCACACCTGGCCGCAGGCAACACATGCCCCGGATGATCAGTTCGATCTTTGCGCCGGCCTGCGATGCTGCGTAGAGCTCGTCGATGATTCCGGGGTCGACGAGCGAATTCATCTTCATCCGAATATGACCGCGGTCACCGAAACTCGCCTCGTTCTGGATCAGCGCATTGAGGCGTGGTCGCATGTAGGCCGGCGCAACCACAAGATGCTCGAACTCGATAGGAACGTGAAAACCGGTCAACGAATTGAACAGTGCGCTCAGGTCGGCGCCGAATTCGGGATCTGCCGTGAACAGACCCAAGTCGGTATACAACCGAGCGGTGCGGGCGTTGTAGTTGCCCGTGCCGAAATGGCAGTAACGCACCAGCTTCTCGTCTTCGCGGCGAACTACCAAACAGGTTTTGGTGTGAATCTTCAGCGAGACGAAGCCATAGGCGACATGCACCCCGGCTCGTTCGAGGCGTCGCGCCCAGTTGATGTTGGCCGCCTCGTCGAAACGCGCTTTCAGCTCGACGACAACGACCACCTGCTTGCCGGCCTCGGCGGCGCGTACCAGCGCTTCGACGAGCAACCCATCGCCCGACATGCGATACATGGTCATCTTGATCGCCTGCGTGTCAGCGTCATCGGCTGCCGCGTCGATAAAGGCCAACACGCTGTCGTCGAACGAATCGTAGGGATGGTGGACCAGGATGTCCCTTCGTCGAATCTGGGCGAAGAGCTCGTCGGGTGAACCAATACCCACGAATTCGTCGGGCACTCGCTCGGGCATAGGTTCGCGGCTGAATCCTTCGCGACCGGCAACCAGCTTGTCGATATTGCAGTAGCTCGCAAGGTCGAGATGACCGTCGACATCGAAGAAGATTTCGGCGTCGATATCGAGCTCGCTTGCCAGCACATGGCGCAGTTCGTTTGATGCGTTCGTTTCGATCTCGAGCCGCACGACCTCGCCGAATCGGCGACGGCGCAATTCGCTCTCGACCGCGGTCATGAGATCATCGTCGTGATCATCGAGCGTGTCTGCATTGACTGAGATATCGGCGTTGCGGGTGACTCGAAACACCGTGCGTTCGATGATGTCAACGCCGGGAAACAGCTTGTCGATGTTTGCAGAAATCACTTGTTCGAGCGGAACTGCCTTGGATCCAATGCGCACATGGCGACCCAAAAGGTCAACCGGCACCTTGACGCGGGCGAAGCGCCGGATGCCGTTGCTCGGCTCGGCGATCAGTAGCCCAAGATTCAGCGACAACGTACTGATATAGGGGAACGGGTGGCCGTGGTCGACTGCGAGTGGGGTCAAGATCGGGAAGACCTGATCGGTGTGGAACGCCGACAGTTCGACCTGTTCGGTTGGGTTCAATTCGTCCCAGTCGACCATGAGCAGCTGATTCTCGGCAGTCGCCATGTCGGCTCGCAACCGATTTGCGAGCAACTGGGCTTCGACGTGCTGCTCTTGCACCCGAGCGAACACACGCTCGACCTGTGAGGCCGAAGTGACGCCATCGTCGATGATGCGGACGCGCCCGTTGCGGGCATCGTCTCTCATCGACGCGACGCGCACCAGGAAATATTCGTCGAGATTGTTAGCCCAGATCGACACGAACCGCATGCGGTCGGCAAAGGGAAACGATGCGTCCTCGGCCAATTCGAGCACGCGTTCGTTGAAGTCGTGCCAGCTGAGCTGTCGGTTCAGGTAGCGGGTCGGGGCGGCCAACACTTCAACTGCCCCTTCGGCGCTCACGCCTAGCCGCTTTCTTCCTCGTCATACCCGAGGTCCCACTCGAGCAGAATATTGGAGCGTTCGGCATCGCGGTTCACTCGTTCGCGGTTACGCCGGAACTGAGGATCGTGCGGGGGAAGAAGCAACAAGCGAGCCATCACTCGCAACTTGAACGACTCGACAAACCCACCGTCACCAAAGTCGCTTCGGAAGTCCCAGTGGGGCGACGTTGGGCCGAGGTACACGATCTTGACGTGCGCATCGGGTGCGATCGGATCGCCATTTTCGTCAACCGCGCCGGTTGTCTGCATATCTGACATGGGGGCAGTCTAGGACCTGCGCCAAGGTCTTGTTTCCACAGCCACACGGCTGACCCAAAACATCACCACCGAAGCCCCGAGCCACCCAATCCCCCGCCGGCCGGCAACGGGTGACTCAACGCGTCACAGCGGAAGCCCGCAACCACCCAATCGCCCGCCAACTCGCAACCGCCAACAGGTGACAGCGAACCAGCAATGGGTGGCGCAACGCGTCACGGCCGACGCCCACAACCACCCGCTCGGACACCAACTCGCAACCGCCAACAGGTGGCAGCGAACCAGCAATGGGTGGCCCAGAACATCAACGCCGAAAGCCTCAACCACCCAATCCTCCTGCCACCTGCGACGGGTGGTCGAAAACGTCACAAATGACGCCCACAA
>JBDNHG010000227.1:0-2195 GCA_041688925.1 Acidimicrobiales bacterium
AGGCAGGAGATGATTGGCCGATCAGGCGTCCGTTGCGGTTGAGGCTGACAACTCCATACACAAGGGTGGACGGAGCCGACACGTCGGTATCGAAGTAGCCGAGTCGGCCATCACCACCGACCGTTGCGACGAGCTCACGCGCCGACCCGTCTGTTATTCGATACAAGCGGTAGGCGCGTGTAATGGGGTTCGTGGCCTCGGACCAACGGCACAGCACGCCACGCTCGCCGTTCACGAGGTCGGCGGCACACTGCAATCGCAAACCTTCGACAGGATGCGCGGTGCTCGCTGCGTCCCGCTCGCCGGCACGATCACCTTGGGCCTCGGCGACACCGCCGGTCGCAGCGAGCACCGCAATAACGAGGCACAGCCTCAGTAGCAGCCGTGTCCGATTGTTGGGAGGACGGGTTACACCGGGTTCCATAGTCAGTTCCTTTGGGTTGCACTCGAAGTTGATGTGCAGTGGTGACAACGCCATTCAGGCCACTGGATTACACCTCGGCACGAATTTCTGCGCGGCGGTGACCGACCGCTCCCCCAAGCGTCAGCCTCTATGGGCCGTCTGGCGCAATATCAGCGTCGCGCCGCTCGAACTTGGTCGCAACCCTCACGAAGCCATGCCGTGCGCCGACTGAGTATTTGTTCAACCAAACGGCATTCACGCCGCCGGCGCTTCCGCCGAAACTCCCAGAAGGACAAACACAATGACTGAACTTATGGTTCGCCTCCAGAACACCATCGCTAACCGTGAAGAGCGCGGCGCTGCAATGGCTGAGTACGGCCTGCTCCTCGCCCTGGTTGCTCTCGCAGCCGTCGTTGTTCTCGCCGCATTCGGCGACAGCATCATCGACGTATTCACCGCTGCCGACACCCGCCTCCAAGAAGGCGTAACCGACGCCGGCGGCGCCGCAACCGAGTAACCCACCCCACCCGTTCTCCAAACAAAATCGAGAACACCAATGATGCCCGGCCAAACAGCCGGGCATCACCGCGTTTTCGACACCACAGCCGACGAACCACAGCGGACGAACTTCAGCACCGGGTTCCGAGATGCGGTACAGTTCCATAATGCGGCACAGACCGCGACAGTAACGAGACGTTTGGCGACGAATGGGGCTGCCTTGACCGACGATGACATCGCTCAAGGCGACGACGACGACGAGATCATCCTCGCCGAGCTCGACGATGAAGATCTCACCGCTCAGATGCACGACGATTTGTACGACGGCCTCGCCGACGAGATTGCCGAGGGCACGCACATTCTTCTCGGCCGAGGGTGGAGCGCTGACAAGGTTTTGAACGACGCGCTCGTCGAAGGCATGCGCATCGTCGGTATCGACTTTCGCGACGGCATTCTCTTCGTGCCCGAGGTGCTGCTTGCCGCCAATTCGATGAAAGCCGGCATGGCAATACTGCGGCCGTTGCTTGCTGAAACTGGGGCCAAGCCGGTCGGCAAGGTTGTTGTCGGCACGGTCAAGGGCGACATCCACGACATCGGAAAGAATCTGGTCGCCATGATGCTCGAGGGGGCCGGCTTCGAAGTCATCGACCTCGGCATCAACACCGACGTGGACGAATACCTGGCTGCACTCGATGAACATCAGCCCGACATCTTGGGCATGTCCGCACTGCTCACGACGACGATGCCCTATATGAAGGTCGTGATCGACACCATCACCGAAAAGGGCTTGCGCGACGAATACATCATCCTCGTCGGCGGTGCGCCACTCAACCAAGAGTTCGGTGATGCGATTGGCGCCGATGGATACTGCCGCGACGCAGCCGTTGCCGCCGAGATGGCCACATCGATGGTGAGTGCTCGCCGCTCGGCCGCATGATGGAAACGTCGGGCACCCCTCGACGACGACGTCGAGCCACCACGAATCAGCTGGTGACGATCTATTGGCGCGACATCCCCGCCCAGGTGACAGCCACAGTCAACGGTGCAAAGGGATCATGGCTGCTCGAACCACGCTTTCAGGTCGCGATTGACCGTGCGGCAACAACCGCTGGCCTCACCGCCGCCGATGACTACGTGCTGCAATGGCGCCGCGTCTGCACGTCGTGCACAGGCGACCCAGACACGGTGGTCCGCGCTGCTGCAGAACAGCTTGAGCAGAACTATGACCGAGAGCGGGTGCGCTCACTGGTCGAGAACGGTGGCCTCGAACCGCGATCCACTCTCGCTGCCGCAC
>JBDNHG010000228.1:0-4940 GCA_041688925.1 Acidimicrobiales bacterium
GAGTTCGACGAGTCGTTGATCAGGCGTGAACAGATCTGGCTCGACACCGGCGCCATCGTCGGCCAGCTCGCTGCGGCACCCGCCCCAACCGGCTGACCTGGCCCTGTACTGCGCCGTTGGCGGTGTCGTCAGACGTACGCCTGAGCCAGTACCGCGATGTGTTCGAGGCCGGCCCGGTGGTCGCGCAGGCTGTGGCTGCTGACACCGATGATGAGTTGGTCGGCTCCGGCGTCGATCCATGCTTGCACCGCATCGGCGTCGGCAACCGCTGCGAGGTCAACTCGTGGCGCAACCGTAAGGCTTGCTCGGTCACGGCCATTGGCCGCCAACGCTTGGAGCATCGCCGGCATACGCCTGGTCAGACCAGCAGCCGAACACATGGGATGCCATCCGGCGCCATAAAGCCCGGCCCGTCGTCGAGCCGGAGCGCCAGCGCCGCCGATCCAGATCGGCAACGGTAACTGGGCAGGTTTTGGCGAGGCGACGACCTCGTCGAGACTGAAATGTTTGCCGCTGTAGGCGGCCGGGCCGTCGGCCCACAGGGCCTGCATCACGTCGATGAACTCGTCGCCATGGGGGCCGCGTCCGTCGTAGAGCACGTCGAGAATGGCATTCTCTTCGGGCAGGCTGCCGACGCCGAGCCCGGCGATGACTCGACCTCCGCTCATCTGATCGAGCGTGGCCAGCGTCTTGGCGGTCACCATTGGATGCAGATACGGCATGACGAGCACCGAGGTCCCAAGCCGGACGGTCTCGGTCTGCGCTGCGACCCAGGTGAGCACGGTCAGCGCATCGTGATACGGCCGGTCACCCAGCCGTTCGGCGATGTATCCGGCATTGACGATGTGGTGATTCACCCACACCGAGTCGAGCCCGAGTCGCTCGGCTTCGACGCCCAGCTCGGCCACCGCAACGGGATCACCGATGCCCCAATTGTTCGGCAGAACAAAACCAAACTTCATGCAACCCTCCATGGACGATCAGTGACCAAACCTACTCGGGAGCAGGTGCGATGCCAGAACCGTGCAAACCGTTCACATCGCTCGGTGAGGCCACCCTGACCGACCCTCGCTCGCCGAACAAAACTGACTCTGGTTTGCGAGCCCAGAACCCACTACTGTTTCTGAGACCGGGGAACCGCCGGCGATTGCAACAACTCTAGTCTGCGTAAAGTGACATCGCAATGGCGAAATTTCGTGGGACGAAAGCGGTCTGGCGAACGCGCGCCCGATTGACAGCAGCGGTGGGGACGCTCGCTCTTCTCTCGACCATGGTTGTGGTCGCGCCGTATTCGATCGAAGCGCAAGCCTCCTCGGTCGGTACCAGCTCGGCGCCGACAGGTTTCGGCGAACGTGACGCCGACGCTGTGCCCGCCCCCGATGGCGAGCCCTCTCGTGAAGTCATCGATGACAGCGATACCTATGGGTTCGCAGCAACCGTCGCCCAGCAAGATGACGAATCGACCACATCGACCATCTCGGCCGGCGCCACCGCGACAGCACCAGAGTCCGGCAACGCCGAAGATGCCTCGGTCGAAAGTGTTCCGGCGATCGACCCATCGATTCCGGCCGCGGCACGGGGACGATGAACGCACTTGTCGAGAACAACAGCGTGTTCGACTTCAACTATTCGGGTATCGAAGTCTTCTACGACGCCGAAGGTTCAGCAAGCCCCGGCGATGGCGGAACACTCAACATCACGATTCGTAACAACACGATCACCGACGCGGTTGGGGGCGCAGAGGCCTCACTCGCGTTCATCGGCGACGACACGGTGAACTCCTGCATGGACGTCACAGGCAACACCTTGAACAATCCGGAAGCGGGCGAATACGAGATTGTGCTCGGCACGTTCCAAGCCGCGGGCTCGACAGTTTCGGTGGCGAACTTGGGCGGTGTGCTCACCCCGGACGCAATCGAGATTCACTGGGCGGGCACGCAGACCACGGCGTTGGTGCCAGAAGCCGATGTGAAGGTGTTCGAACCCTTTGGCGCAGCCATCGTGAGCGTTGCCTCGTGCCCGCTTCCTTGACGACGAAGCGCAAGCCGAGTAAAGGCAACACACCAACGACCGGTGTCGACGCTGCCACTAGCGTCGACACCATGATCGCCGTTTCAATCACATGAGCAACTCACTCACCCTGCGCCCTGTCAAAACGCTCGACCGCGACCTGCTGTTCGATATCTATGCCGCTAGGCGCCGCCGAGGGTGCCGAGATCGGCGTCGGTCGCGCTCAGCGTGCTGCCGTTGTCCGATACCACCCGGACGGTTCGCTGGGGGAACGGGATGGTGATGCCCTCGGCGTCGAATGCTTCCTTGATACGAAGCCGCAACTCACGCTTCACTTGCCACTGCGAGAGTGGATCG
Organism: Acidimicrobiales bacterium; assembly: GCA_041688925.1. GTDB lineage: Bacteria > Actinomycetota > Acidimicrobiia > Acidimicrobiales > UBA10347 > UBA10347. The sequence goes on from JBDNHG010000228.1 coordinate 2,368, forward strand.
GTTTTTACGACCAGTCGCAGGGTGACCGCGCTTTCGCCCAACGCCTGGATGCCCTGCACAACCGGATCCGCGATGATCACCGACGCCTCACCATCGACCGACTCGTGCCACATCGCCTCAGCCACATCATCGAGGACCTTCATGGCCCGACGCACATCAGTGTCATAGGCAATGTCGACGTCGATGACGCAGTTCGACCACAGCTGCGAATGGTTCCCAACGACCTGGCTGGTTTCGCCATTCGCCAAATGCCACACGGTGCCTTCGACATCGCGCACCCGGGTGGCCCGCAACGAGATGTATTCAACAGTGCCGATAACTGCGCCGACCTCGATCACGTCGCCGACTCCGTATTGGTCCTCGATGAGGATGAAGAGGCCGGCGAGAAAGTCCCTGACCATCGACTGCGCACCAAAGCCCAGGGCGATGCCAACAATTCCAGCGCCTGCGATCAGCGGCGAGAGGTTGATGCTGAGTTCACCGAGAATCAGCAGCGCGGCCAAGGTCCACACGACCACGCTCACGATGCTCTTGAACACCGCTTCGATGGCTTCGGCGCGCGCCGGCGCACGCTTGGCCACCGCGACCTCGTGCTCCGAGGGGCTTGGTTGACCCATCGTGCGTCGCCGAAGCTGCACGAACCGCGGATCCTTTGGCGTCGCCAGAATGCCATCGCTGAGCCTGCCGATCGATCGGCGGGCTATTCGCGTCACGACTAACGAAAGCAGGATGATGACGACGATCCGAAACGGCCTGTCGATCACCCACCCACCGAGGTTTGCGAGGACATCGCTCTCGGTCCATTCGAAGATCTTGACGCACACGCGGTGCGGACTGTCGACGCCACATGCGTCTTCGAGAGAAGTCTGTTGATAGGCCATTGAGGGGTTTCCTGCGGTTGTGTATCGGCCATCGGCCGATCGCCACCGTACTTTGACCTGCCCACGAACTGCGGCCGCAGTTACCGCTGACACTCCACGCGAGCGATCGAATGAAGCTTTAGAGGGCCGGGACGGCCTGGCAGTCGATAACTTTGCGTCCATGTCGACCAACACAACACCAGAGTGGGGCACGGCCCGTTCGTCTGGCATCTCATACCAGGAACTACTCGCCACCGACACCCACCCGGTGCCCGATGTGTTGCGAATCGAATCACCTCGCTACGAGGGTGCCCAGGACTTCTCGAAGGACCGCTACACCACACGCGACTACCACAACGCCGAGAAACGCGACCTGTGGTCGCGGGTATGGCAATACGCCTGTAGCGAGGACGAGATCCGCGAGGTCGGCGACTATTACCTGTACGAGATCGCAGGCGCCGGCTACATCGTGATCCGGGCCAAAGATGGCGGCATTCGTGCGTACCCGAACGCATGCCTCCACCGCGGGCGCCAACTCAAGGATGACGACGGTCACTGCTCTGATCTGCGTTGCGCCTTCCACGGGTTTACGTGGACCATCGACGGCGACCTGCACGACATTCCGTCGCCGTGGGACTTCCCTCAGGTCAAGGCCGAAGAGTTCAAGCTGCCCCAAGCCAAGACCGGTGTGTGGGCCGGGTTCGTGTTCATCAACCCTGACGAAGATGCCGAGCCGCTGGCCGACTTCGTTGGTGAACTCGACGATCACCTGGCGGCATGGGATCTCGAACGGCGCTGCAAACAGGCACACGTCGCCATGGTCGTTCAGGCGAACTGGAAGATTGTCCAAGAGGCATTCTGCGAAGCGTCGCTGAGCGAACCCAACAGCCAGGTCGACATCTGGGACAACTTCGCTCGCGTCATCACTCCGGGCGGAACGCCGCCGTCCACCAGTGACGAGCCAATCACCATTGACGAACAGTCGTCGATGCGGGCGATCGGCGCCCAGGGAAATCGTGAACGTTGGGGCAACGTCGTGGGTGACATCGTCGACACTATGAGCGACGCCGAAATGGTCGACGGCATCGGTTACACGCTGTTCCCGAACTTCCATCCAGCGGGTGCGTTCAACCGCATCGTCTACCGATTCCGACCAAATGGCGACGACCATCGTTCGTCGATCATGGAGTGCATCTCGCTGGGTCCTTACGGCGCCGAAGAAGCGAAGCCACCGCCTTGCAAGGTGCACTGGCTCGAAGACGGCGAGACCTTCAACGATGCGCCGGAACTCGGCATGTTGGGCCCAGTGTTAGATCAAGATCTGTTCAACATGACGCAGGTACAACGAGGCCTCGAGCAGAGCCACAAGCCTGGCGTCACCTTCAGCTTGTACCAAGAGTCGAAGCTGCGCTGGCTGCACAACACACTGACCAAATGGGTCGACGCCTGATTCTGGGTCAGCTCGATTGCGCCCATTGGAAGGCCTGGAACCCGAGCCAGGTGCCTGGGCCGAGCAGGAAGAAGCCGAACAGCAGAGCCACTGCGAGGCCGCCGTTCTTGTTGCGTGCGACCAGCCCGATCGCTCCAGCGCTGATCAAGGCCGATAGGGCGAGCATTACGACCCATCAGATGCGGGCGCCGGTGCTTTGGTGGTGGACTTCGAAGGATGCTCCCGTGACTCGTTCCGGTGTACCGGTCCAGTCACAAATCGCA